>NZ_AZRK01000044.1 GCF_002895485.1 Petrotoga sp. 9PWA.NaAc.5.4 | reverse complement strand
TCTCTATGAGGGGTGATTATGGTTTAAACTTATTATCTCCAACTCTGCTAAATTTAAAAAATTATGGCTTTTAGGATCTGGCAAACCTACAAAATAAACATTTTCATCGATCTTTTTATATGCAAATCCTCCAGGTATTAACATAATATCTAAAGCTTTTTCTAAATACATTTCTACAAAATCCACCGTTACCAAACCACTTACATACTGATCAGTTAAAATTGTAATTCCAGTTTGCAAGGAAATTTCGTTCAAAGCTTCGATTAAATCTGTATTGTAAAACATAGCAGTGACCTTGGGAGATTCTCCATCTTGTGAAAAAATAAGCAAAGAAAACAAGATTAGAAAAAAAGATAAAAATATTTTTTTCATAACAAATCCCCCTCAAAAGTTTTTATTCTTTGACTTTGATCAAATACCGTGATTATATATCTGTAATTTTCATCTGTTATTATAGGTACTTCTCCTATTAACAAAGTTTGTTGATTGGGTACCAACCATTCTTGATTTGAAGGAGTAAGATCGTAAACTCCAATGCTAACTCCTCTTTCGTTAATGATACTCACTGTTCCTCTTGGAACAATATACCTATCTCCGATATTTTTTATATTTGCGCTAAAAATACCTTGGGTTTCAATTATTTCATAATTAATACTAACTAAGTCAATATCGTAAATAGTATCTCCGATTAAATTTTCTATATTAACTGTTTTTTCAGATAATAACTCTTCGTTTTGGTCATAAGCCCTAAATACAATTTGACCATAATAAGCTCCATTTTCTGCATCCCTAGGAACGTTTATTGAAATTATCGTTCGAGCTGTTCTTTGAGAATTTATAGTAAAAGTAGGTTGACTTCTTAAAGTAAGCCAAGAAAGAATCGATTTATCCTTTGGTAAAGCTGCAAAATCCCTTGCTCCAACTTCAATGTTCACATTTTGATTTGACATATTTTGAAGGTTTATAACAAAAGTTTTAACTGCACCCGGATAAAGTTCGAAAGAAAACTCTTCGTTGTCTAACAATAAAGCAAGCTCAGTTGGAGATACAAAATTAAACCCTTCTTCAGGAACAGTTAAATCATAGGTAAAAACTCTCTGTCTGTTAGAATAATTAACGAACAAATTGATTTTATAATCTCCAGCAGACAACAAATACTTAGGTTTTCCTGAAAAAATTACTTTATTACCTTTCAAAATCCTTTGAGATAAAATATTGTTTTTATCCATATATTCAGATTTTAAAGGAAACCTTTCGATCATCTTGTTGTTTTGATCTCTTAAAACCGCTTCAATCGAAACTATCAGATCATAACTTGAACCATTAGCTACAGCAACTTGTACAGTAGGCTTTCCTTCTTCATCAGGAACAACTTCAACGTTTTCAACATTGATATTTGTAATAGTTGTTCCTTCTATATGAACAGTAATTCTTATAGCATATCTGATAATTATACCAATTGTGCCACCGGTTTCAATTTGTGGTGTAACCATAAGAATAAAATTGTAAGTTCCAAAAGGAGCATTAGAGGGAATTATGAAGTTTACTTCAACGGGTGTACTTGCACCCGGAGCTACAGTTACAGAGGTAGGAAATTGCACCCAACTTGCGTACATAAAATTAGAGGGGTCAGCTTTTACATAATCAAAATTTCCTGTTATGTCTTGTCCCAATTGATATAACTCTACATTAACAGTTTGCGTTGTATTTGCTCCAAAAACATTAATGATTTCCGTGAACTGTTCTCCTGCTCTGACACTTTTTTCTACAGATAGTGGAGACACAGTTATTTGTGCAAGAGAAATAACTATTAAAAAAGAAGTAAAAAATAAAAATAAAGATATTTTTTTCATGATAATATAACTCCCCTCATTAATAAGTTAAATTCTATGTTATTTATTATAACACTATTTTTTAGATATTAGTTTTGAATTAAAATTTGTCATCCAAGTCATAGAAATATAAGGATTATTTTTAACTTTTTCTTTCTCGAAGAGATAGATATAGCGGTTTTTTCTGCAGTATAGTATCGTTGCCTTTTACATAAAAAATGCCCCATCTCGGGGCACTTCAAAACTAATTTTAATTTAACCTTATTATAAACTGCTAATTGTAAAAACTACATCTGCAATCTTTGTACCAGCTGGAACTGTTCCTAAACTCAAATTATTTAATACATTAATAGATGCAGTTGTATTAAAAGTTACATTACCAGGAGTTCCATAGCCACTAACTGACGTATCGATAGATATATTCACTAAATTAGCCCAACTTTCAAAACCACTAACTGGTGTAACCGAATGATTTATACTATAATTAACGTTTGCCTCTGCTAACAAAGCAACTGTATCTGCTACTGTCGATGCAGGCGTTGCCGGATTAAAAACTAAGTCAAACTGACCATCACTATCATTAACACTCAATCTAACAAATGCAGGTACATTCAAATAAACAGGAACGGTTGCTGTATCACTTATTGCCAACGCTGAAACTGCCATCACTATCATTAAAACTACTATACCTAAAATCTTTTTCATACTTTTCTACCCCCATAAGGAATTATTTTTATTGTTTTCTAATTCAATTATATAAGTCTTAATAAAACACAAATAATTTCTAATAAAAATTCAATAAGAATTGTGTAACAATTTTAGATGCTTGAAACGGTTATCGTAATTTCCCCAATTTTTCCTGAAACTTGAAGAATCGAATTTTTAATAAACAATTCAAAGATTAATTCATAAGTTGAAATTCCTAATGTTCTCTGAGCAACACCATAATGATTACTATTTTTATTAGCATTTATTATTTCAATATTATTTGAATCTTTTACTTTTACAGCATATTCATTGTTTATATGGTTTCGATCACTTTGATGAAGAGAAGATTCGACTTCAAAACTGATTTCTAAACTATAATTGACGTTAGATTCTACCCTAAAATCTAAGCTATCACTTACCCACTTATTTTTATCGTCAATAGTAGCAAATAAGTTTAATCTACCGTGACCTAAAGATCCTGATCCCACATAGGCGATTTTTAGATATTGAGGTATCTCCAAATAGACGGGCATATTCATATTAGTTTGTATAGATAAGGATATTATAGGAAACAAAATAAAGATGATCGATAATAAGATTTTAATTTTGTTCATTTTCATCACAATCCTGGCATTAATTAATTACTCTAATTAAATTATACGTATAATAATAAATTACAAAATAATCTAAATGAAAATTCAATAAAAGTTTCGAGAAATAAAAAAAATTTAAAATTAAAATTTCGAAACTATAATTTCAACATTTCCATCATATCCAAGTATAAGCTGTCTCCAAATGTAGAATAATTATCTATATTTTCAACAACGAAATTCAATTCATTTCTACCGAGAATTTTTATAATTAAATAATCAAGTATCTGTAAGATAGTTCCTACAGATACCTGATTATAAGAGGAAAATATTTGAGTTATAATTTTAGATTATTTTTATGTCTCAATATTTTTAAGAGTTTGAAGTAATTGTTATGTAAACATTACCTACGTGAATTTGTTCTTCAACCGTTAAAATACCTTCGTTGAATTGAGATAATATGAAATCTTTATTTTCATTCCACAAATCAGCAAAATCAACTTTTAATTGCAAGTCAAAACTAAAATTTCCATTTATGACAGTTATTTGACTATTATTGTTTAAAGTGACATAATCTGCTAAAAAACTGTATTCATCAAAAATATCAAGTGATAGATTAATTGTATAAGCAGGAATTGTTGAATTAATTGTTACGTGAACTGTAGAAATATAATTATTCTGTGGATTGACAGGATTTAAAGTTAGATAAAAAACATCTTCAAATAAAATTTCGATATTTGGCACGGGCATTTTGTAATAAACTGGAATTGTTTCATAACTAAAATATCCGCCTTCCATTGGTATATAAATTTCAACATCTGCCACATGAAGACCTTCAGAAGGAAAGCCAAGGTTTGCATACTTTGATTGTAAAAGGCTAAAATAATTGTTATAGACATTTCCTAAATTTGAACCAACTTTAACTTCAAAATGCTGACTTGCACTATTTAAATAAATATCAGGAGAACTAATAAATTCTAAGTTACTCCCTTGAGACAAAAAGTTAAATTCATCAAATATTTTTAATCCCACATAAACGTGTACTGAAGGTAAATTAGATTCCAGGATCACATTAGATATTATTGATTCATACCATGGACCATTACCGGGATAAGGGGGAGAAAATTCGAAGATTATGTCGTCAGAAATATTATAATTAATGTAAAATTCCGGAACTATAAAATAGATATCAACAAAATCAAGCTGGGTATTATTTGATTGATAAAGTACAACTTCCCCAATCTTTGTCCCGTTTGTAGAGAAAGAATTATTTTTATATAGATTTAAAATTTTCTGATTTTCATTTTGCCATAATGTTTGAATATTTAAACCCAATTGAAGAATATATTTATTACCGCTACTCCAATTAGCAAGATTAAAGTAATTTGAAAAAAAACTAAAATTTTGATTAAGCTGCAATTGAACATAAGAAACATTCTTAACATTAAGTTCTAATTTTTGTTGATTATATGAGAAATTTTCTCTATCTAATACGAATGTAAAATAACTGCTTGCAGCAAATGAATTAGTAAATATTAATAAAACTAACAAAAAAATAAATGATTTTTTTGATTTTATGCGCTTCATTTTATCACTTCCTATATGTTTTGCTTTCACTTATTATTATACACTTTTTATGAATATTATTTTATTTTCTTCAATAAAAATTCAATAAAAATTATTATAATATTGATTTTATGAGTATTCTAAAAAATGATAAAGCTTGACAATTTTATTTTTTTTGATATAATTTTATTAGAATTTTATTAAAGGAAGTGGTTTTAATGAAAAAGTCTATTTTTGTAACAATAATAATGTTCTTAATAATAAATATCAGTGTGATTGCTTTTTCTCAAGTTAATGATAAGGTGAATATTCCTGTTTATATAACTATTCCAAGTTATGCTGTTATAGAATCTGTGGATACAAATCAATTGAATTATGAATTAGATTTAGCTACTCCTGAAAATGCTTCTGAAGAAGTTAAAGTTAGAATTGTGACCAATACAAACTATGATCTTAAAGTTGAGTTTCTGGCAACTCAAGGCTTAGATCAAAGGTTAGTAAATGTGTTGAATGAGGCTTATAAATATTCAGTAGATACTAATAGCTCTCAAACCGGTGTAATAGAAAGAAGTGTAAGTGTTGGGTTTAATTTTCAACAGGTATTAAACGAGAATCCAGAGTTAAAAGAAGCACTTTTAGCTTTAGGACCTAAAGATGAAAAAATAGGAACTTTTGTATTTACTGTAGCTCCAGTTATATAAAAGTAAAATTGATAGATTATAATAAAAGAGTAGGCGAAAGCCTACTTTTTTATTTAAAAATTAAAGATAACAAAAATTAACAATTAATTTGTTTTCGCTAAACTTTTTTGAAGTAAAATAAGTACGCCGAGGTGAGATATATGTTTAACGATGAATTGAAAAGTAATCAATTGTTAATAGACTACGAAAAATTTGAGACCGTTCTTGATAAGAAAATAATAATTAAACACTGGCGTGAGATTGAGTTACCTTATGAAAAAGCTAAGCTTCTTTCTCCTATAGAAGTGAATGCTTTTTTAGAGAAAGGAAAAAATCAAATTTTTGTAAACGGCAACGTTGAAGTAATGCTACAAATACACTGTTCGAGGTGTTTGAAACCGATTGAATATTGGATAGATGAGACTTTTTCATCAGTATATATGGATAAAAGGTACGAAAAATTTTTGTCTAAATCAGAACAGTTGAAATCTCTTGATAATATAATATACTATGATGGTATAACAATTGATTTGACAAATCGAGTTATTGAGACTATAATATCATCAGTACCTATAATTCCTTTATGCAAAGAAGACTGTAAAGGTCTATGTCCAATATGTGGTGCAGATTTGAATGAAAATCCTGACCATAATTGTGAAAATGAAGAAATAGATCCACGCTTTTCGGAGCTTAAGAAATTATTAGAACAGGGTAATTTTTGACAATATAATTAGAGACTTTAGAAATTATAATTTTTCAGAAAATAAGCTTTTGAATTTATAACGGGTCCAGGGCGGAGCCCTTCCCCCCTTCCTTCGGTACAAGTACCGAAAAAGGTAAAGAAATTAGGAATTAGTAAGGATTAGAACTGAGGAGGTATTTTTGAAAAAACTAAGATTCAAAACATTTATAGAATCGGTGTTTCATAATTTTCAAAGTGAGTAAATATAATTCAAAGGAGGAGTATATTTAATGGCTGTTCCAAAACAAAAACCATCCAGAAGTAGGACTCATTCAAGAAAGGCAAAATTTTACGCAGCTTATAAGATTAATGTTGTTAAATGTCCAAAATGTGGAGAACCCAAGTTGCCACATCGAGTATGTTTGAACTGTGGATATTACGGAGATAAGCAAATATTGGAAATAGGTGAATAATAAAATGCCTAATATCAAAATAGGTATTGATTTATATGGTGGGGACAATGCGCCCGATTGTGTTGTTGAGGGCGCTCTTTTTGCTTTGCAAAATAAATTTTTGTCTCCTGATGAATTAGTAATTGTAGGCGATGAAATATCGCAAGAAGATAAAAAAAGATTGAATAACGTTGAAATAATTCCCGCAAAAGATTTAATTACTAATGAAACTAAGCCCACCGAAGTATTGAAACTTAAAGAATCTTCAATGTATATAGGTTGCGAAAAATTGAAGAAGAAAGAATTAACCGCTTTTGTCAGTGCGGGAAATACAGGTGCTTTGTTTTCTGCGGGAACTTTTGTTGCAGGAAGGTTAGAAGGAATAAAAAGACCAGCCTTAGTGCTTGCTTTACCCTCTAAAAATAATAAACCTAAAATATTAGTAGATGCAGGTGCAAATGCTGAAGTGAAAGCTGATCATTTTTATGATTTTGCAAGAGAAGGCATAGCTTATGCAAACTTTCTGAATATAACTAATCCAAGAGTCGCTATTTTAAATATTGGATCCGAAGATGAAAAAGGTAATTCGTTAGTAAAAGAAGCATCAGATCTGCTAAAAGAAAAGAAAAACATAAATTATGTTGGTTATGTTGAAGCAAGGGATATATTTGATGACACATGCGATGTCGTAGTTACTGATGGTTTTACAGGAAATAATGTTTTAAAAACAATGGAAGGAACTGCTTATTTTATTATGCACGAACTAAAAGAGACGATTAAACAGTCTGGTTTATTTACGAAATTGGGTGCATTAATGTTGAGAAGTTCTTTAAAGTCTTTAGTGAACAAAATAGACTATAGGAGTTATGGCGGAACATTTTTTTTAGGAGTTAACGGTATTTTAGTTAAGGCTCATGGATCTTCAGACGCAGAGGCTATCGCCAATGCGTTATATGTTGCTTATAGGGCTTGCAAATTCGATTTGCTTTCAAAGATAAATTTGTAATTAACAAAAAGGGGGAAAAGCTTTGTGTGGAATAGTAGGCTTTGTCTCTGACAAAAAAATAAAAGTAAGCGATCTCATTTTAGGTTTAAAAAAGCTTGAATATAGGGGCTATGATTCATCAGGAATAGCATACAATTGTGATAATAAAATTAAGTATATAAAAAAAACGGGAAGAATATCGGAACTTGAAAAAGTAGCGTTGGATCATAATTTGTTAGAAGAACCCTTTTATTGTGGAATAGCTCATACCAGGTGGGCTACTCACGGAATGGTATCTGAACAAAATTCTCATCCGCATATGGATTGTAAAGAACAATTTGCAGTTATTCATAACGGCATAATAGAAAATTTTCAGGAATTAAAAAATCAATTGGAAGATAGGGGACATGTTTTTAAATCTCAAACAGATTCAGAAGTAATAGTTCATTTAATAGAAGAAAATTTTAAAAAGGATCTTCTACAAGCTGTATTGGCTACATTGAATCTGTTAAAAGGTACTTATGCAATTGCAGTGATGCACAAAGATAGCCCAAACGAAATAATAGCCGCTCGCAAAGGAAGTCCTTTAGTTGTTTCTAATATTGAAGGTATAAGCATGTTAGCTTCTGATGTAACACCTCTTCTAAAATATTCGAAAGATATGTTGTTTTTAAATGATGGAGAGGTTGCCGTTCTAACTCCAAATAAATATTACATATACGACTTAGAAGGAAAGCCAATACATCGAAATCCAACAAAGATATTTTGGGATGAGTCCTTGGCTGAAAAGTCAGGATATCCTCATTTTATGCTTAAAGAAATTTTTGAGCAGCCTCATTCTTTAAAGTCCGCGTTAGTTGGTAGATTGGTGAATGGGGAACCACAAATACAGGAAATTAAATATCTGTATGATTTTGTAAAAAATAAAATGAATAAAATATATGTTGTTGCCTGTGGTACAAGTTACCATGCAGGAGTTGCTACAAAATATTTTGTGAACAAATATTCTAATATAGATTTTGAAATAGAGGTAGCTTCAGAGTTTAGATATATGAATCCTCAAGTTGATGACAGAACTTTAGTTTTAGCTATTTCTCAATCTGGAGAAACCATAGATACCTTAGAAGGTGTCAGAATAGCTAAAAATAAAGGCGCTTTTGTGTTAGCTATAAGCAATGTTGTGGGTTCTACTATTTCACGTGAATCTGATGCGGTATTGTACATGAATACAGGACCGGAGATAGGTGTAGCTGCTACCAAGACTTATACCGCCCAAATAGCTCTATTGTATACTTTAGCATCACAGATCATATATTGGAAGTATGGTAAAAATAATGAAATAGAAAAGGTACTCAAAGAAATAGAAAAAGTTCCAAAAATTTATGAAGAGCTTTTGAATAATACTAATGGACATATGATGGAATTAGTGAAAAAGTATAAGAATTTCAAAGATATGATGTATATTGGAAGGAATTTTGGTTATCCAGCCGCTATGGAAGGAGCATTGAAACTCAAAGAAATTAGTTATATAAATGCAATTGCATATCAAGCCGGAGAATTAAAACACGGGCCTATTGCGTTATTAGATGAGAATTTCCCTGTTTTTGCTATAGTTCCTTTTGGTGGTTTGAGAGATAAAATGATTTCAAATATTATGGAGGTAAAAGCCCGAGGAGCAAAGGTCATTGTATTAGTTTCAAAAGAAGATACGCAGACAAAAAAGATTGCTGATGATTTTATCGATGTACCGATTGTATCTGAACCGCTTTTACCCTTAATCGTCGCACCTTTAACACAATTATTCGCTTACTATATAGCAATAGAAAAGCACTTAGACCCTGATAAACCACGCAATTTAGCAAAGAGCGTTACTGTAGAATAAAAATATTAGATACGAGTGTTTTTAAAAAATAACCTTTTGAATTTAAAGTGGACTTGGAACGTAAATATATATAAAAACTGGAGGTGTTAGCTGTTTGTTAAAAACAGAGGTTTTTAAGTCAGTGAAAAACATTGTAAAATTAATTGAAGATAAAGATGGCCAAGATACTATTGTAATAGATATGGAAAATTCTGAATTGATGGTAGATTATTTTATTATAACCACTGGAAATTCAGAAACTCATATTGAAGCTCTAAGAAATGAAATAGTACGATATTTAAAGGATGAAGACATTCCTATTCTCTATTATGACAAAGGAAAAGTTTATGACTGGGTAATTATCGATACAGGTATCTTGATAATCCATATATTCTCGCAAGAAGCAAGAAACTTTTACGATTTAGAAGGCTTATGGGGAGAACAGAAGAAAATAAAAGTAAATTAAAATTTCTCACAGTCGTTGTTTTTTCACCTCGGTGCCCGATATTAAAAGGGTCGGTGTAAAAAAGACGGCTGGAGGTTAAAAACCAAATCAAATGTTTATGGAGGTGCATGTTGTGTCGGTAGTTAGCATGAAACAATTGTTAGAATCTGGGGCTCATTTTGGACATAGAACGAGAAGATGGAATCCAAAGATGCAGCCTTATATCTTTGCTGAACGCAAAGGTATTCACATTATTGATTTACAAAAAACTCTAAAAAGTATAGACGAAGCTTATGATTTTTTGAAAAACGCCGTGTTGGAGAGAAAGAGAGTTCTCTTTGTTGGTACTAAAAAACAGGCTCAACAGATAGTAGCAGACGAGGCTCGCAGATGTGGAGAATTTTATGTTAATAACAGATGGCTTGGTGGACTTTTGACTAATTTTAAAACTATCAAAAAAAGGATAGACAAGTTAGAAGAATTAATAGAATTTGTGGAAAGTGAAGAATTTGCAAAGTTACCTAAAAAAGAACAAGCAACTATAAGACGTAATTTAGAAAAGTTAGAAAAGAACTTAGGTGGTCTAAGAGGTTTGAATAAAGTACCTGAAGTATTGTTTGTAGTTGATCCTAAAAAAGAAGAAATAGCTGTGAAAGAAGCAAACATGTTAAAAATCCCTATAATTGCAATGGTCGATACAAATTGTGATCCTGAGGTTATAGATTATGTTATTCCAGCTAATGATGATGCAATAAGGGCAATAATGTTAATAACTTCTAAAATGGCTGATGCTGTAATAGAAGCAAAAGAAGGAAGAATTGAAACTTTAGAAGAAGGAACCGAAGAATCATTATCAACAGAAGATCATATTGAAGAAAAACTTAAAGCCGAAGAAAAATATGAAAAGTATATAGAAGAAGTCGAAGAAGAGGAAGAAGAAGAAGAATTATTTGATGTGAGTGATGATGAAGAGGAAGAAGATAGATTTTAATTAAAAATAATAAATATAAATTCCGGGGATATCCCGGAATTTTTTTAGAAAGAGGAAGGTGATATATTTGAAATTTTATATAAGAACATTTGGATGTCAAATGAATATAAATGAAAGTGAAATCATGGCTGGTTTGCTTTCAAATGAGGGTTTCGATTGGACAGAAAATCCAAAAGAAGCCGATATAATAATAATAAATAGTTGTTCAGTAAGAGAAAAAGCAGAAAATAAGATGTACGGCGCAATTGGTGGATATGGAAAACTCAAAGAAACAAATAAAAATTTAATAATTGGTGTTGGAGGTTGTTCTTCAGAAAAAGAAAGAGAAGAGCTACTAAAAAGATTTAAACACATAGATTTTGTATTTGGTACCAGAAACGTTATAGATATACATAATTTGGTAAAGCGCGCAATGAATAGAGAAAGGTTCGCAGATTTTAGCGATAAGTTGAATGAAGTTAAATACGATATTCCAAAAATGCCTTTTAGTAAACACCATGCATGGGTAACGATAATATATGGTTGTAACAAATATTGTACTTATTGCATAGTACCTTATACAAGAGGTTTTGAAAAGAGTAGACCCATGGATGACATAATAAATGAAGTTAAAAATTATGCACAAAGTGGCTATAAAGAAATTACTTTTTTGGGACAAAACGTTGATTCTTACGGAAAAGATTTTGGAGATAAAAAACCAAAGCTGGATATTTTAATAAGAGAAGCGGCAAAGATTGATCCTATTCAAAGAATTTGGTTTATGACTTCTTATCCAACTGATATAACAGATTCTTTAATAGAAACGATAGCTAATGAAGAAAAAGCGGCAAAATATTTCCATTTACCCGCTCAATCGGGAAGTAACAAGATACTTAAAGCTATGAACAGAAGATATACAAAAGAAACTTTCATAGACCTTGTTCAAAAGATAAAAAAAGAGGTCGAGGACGTAACTATAAGCAGTGATTTTATAACTGGTTTTCCTGGAGAAACCGATGATGATTTTGAAGAAACGGTGGATTTAATAAAAAAATGCCGATTTGAACGTATAAATATTGCCGAGTATTCTCCAAGAGAAGGCACTATAGCTTACAAATATCAAGAAGATAACGTACCAAAAGAAATAAAAAACAAAAGACTGCAATACTTGATGGAAGTACAAAAATTAATAAATCTTCAAGAAAATGAAAAGTATCTTGGAAAAGTATTAACGATAATTCAGGAAGGAAAGGCCGGCAAAGATAGTACGTTTATGGGAAGAACTATAAACAATAAATTGATTATTTATGAAAGCAAAGAAGAGCTAAATGGCCAACTATTGAATATAAAGATAAATAAAGTCACAGCAGGTCCGTTTTACGGTGAAATTAAAGAAGTTCTAAGTAAATAAAAAGAGCCTTTAAAAGGCTCTTTTTTAGGTTCGTACTTCTGATTCTTCTTCAAATTCACTTCCAAGAAATTGACTCATATACAGATCATAGTAAAATCCTCTTTTTTTCATCAACTCTTCATGATTACCTTGTTCTACTATCTGTCCCTGATTCATCACAAGTATAATATCAGCATTTTTAATTGTTGATAATCTATGCGCTATAACGAAACTTGTACGACCTTTCATAAGCTTTTCCATAGCTTTTTGAATCAATAGTTCCGTACGAGTGTCGACTGAACTCGTTGCTTCGTCTAAAATTAAAACTCTTGGATTTGCTAAGAATGCGCGTGCTATTGTTATAAGTTGACGTTGACCCTGAGAAATATTCGAAGCGTCTTCATCTATAACTGTTTCATAACCATGCGGTAGAGCTCTTACAAAATGATCAACATACGCCATTTTCGCTGCATCTAAAATTTCTTCTTCGGTTGCATCTTCTTTACCATATGCAATATTCTCTTTTATCGTTCCTCCAAATATCCATGTGTCTTGAAGAACCATACCGTAGATTTTTCTTAGGTCAGATCTTCGCATTTTTTTAATATCAACACCGTCTACGGTTATTCTACCATCGTTAATATCATAAAATCGCATCAACAGGTTTACAAGTGTTGTTTTTCCGGCACCTGTTGGTCCAACTATAGCAACATTTTCACCCGGCATTACTTCTAAATTCAAGTTTTCTATTAATGGTTCATCAGGATTATAACTAAAATAAACATTCTCAAATTTAATATGTCCTTTTACATCTTCTAATACTACAGGATCCTGTGGATCAGATACTTCGTTTTCTTCATCAAGCAATTCGAATACCCTTTCTGCAGAAGCAATTGTCGATTGTAAAATGTTTATTATACTTGCAGTTTGAACTAATGGTTGATTGAATTGTCTTGAGTATTGTATAAAAGCTTGTACTTCTCCTAAGGTAATTAAACCATTTGCTACACGTAATCCTCCTACAACACTTATTAAAACATAATTTAAATTATTAACCAATCCTATTATTGGTCTAATTATACCGGAAATAAATTGAGCTTTAAAAGTTGCTTGGTATAATTTTTCATTTTCTTCGTCAAATCTTTTCTTTGCATCTTTTTGCCTATTAAATACTTTCACTATATTATGCCCTGTATACGTTTCTTCTATATGACCATTCAATCTTCCGGTACTTGCCCATTGTGCTTCAAACTGCTTTTGTGACCTTTTTGCTATCAACATTGTGGCAACAAGCGATAAAGGAATCACTGTTAAAGCAATTAATGCCAACAAGGGACTTATTGTGAACATCATTATAATTACACCCACAACTGTTACTAAAGCAGTAATAATTTGTACAAGCGTTTGTTGAAGTGTATGACCAATATTATCTATATCGTTAGTAACCCTACTTAGCAAATCACCGTGTGGATGACTATCAAAGTATTTAAGAGGAAGTTTCGATAGTTTTTCGTCAACTTCTTTTCTCAGTTTATAAACCGTTTTTTGAGAAACACCTGCCATGAGGTATTGCTGCATCCAATTAAAGAGAGCAGATAAACTGTACATGATTAACAAAATAATCAAAATTGAGAAAAGTCTACTAAAATCAACTCCTTTTCCAGGGATCACGTTCATTGGTCCCAACATTTCAGCTAACTGCTCTTGCCCAGATAGATTAAGCATAGTAATAACTTCATCTTTAGTCATCCCTTCTGGCATATTCTTCCCAATAATACCTTCAAATAAAACATTAGTTGCATTTCCCATAGTTTTCGGCGCTAATATCATAAAAGTTGTTCCTGCTACGGCGAAAATTACTACAAATATTAAAGGTAAAATTTGGGGTTTTAAATATCCAAGCAATCTCCTAAAAGATCTACCAAAATTTTTTGGTTTTTCTACAGGAGCCATTCCAGCTCTAAACCCACCACCCATGGGTCTGTGTTCATGCCTTCTTGTTTTATGAGCATTTTGAGTATTATTTTGGCTCATGCGATTTCCCCCTTAGGTAACTGTGAATAAACAATTTCTTGATAAACTTTGCATGTTTTTAAAAGTTCTTTATGCGTTCCTATTCCTGCTATTGTTCCATTATCGTTCATAACAATTATCTGATCTGCACTTAAAATAGTGCTTACTCTTTGCGCAACTATTATAACAGTAGCGTCTTCGGTTTCTTTTTCTAAAGCTTTTCTAAGACGTAAATCTGTTTTATTATCTAAAGCAGAAAAACTATCATCAAAAATATAAATGTTTGGTCTTTTAATTATTGCCCTTGCAATTGATAAACGTTGTCTTTGCCCTCCTGAAAAATTTGTTCCTCCTTGATCTACAGGCGCATCAAGCTTTTGAGGCAATTTACTAACAAAATCCTTTGCTTGGGCTATTTCAAGTGCATTCCACATTTCTTCTTCAGTCGCGTCTTCTTTACCGTATCTCAGGTTATCTGAAATCGTTCCACTAAAAAGGTACGCTTTTTGTGGAACAAAACCAACCATATCTCTCAAACTTTCAAGCGTCATTTCTCTGATATCTATACCATCTATTTCTATTTTTCCTTCCGTAATATCATAAAATCTTGGAATTAAATTAATAAGTGTACTTTTTCCACAACCAGTACTTCCAACTATAGCTGTTGTTTCTCCTGGTTTAGCTACAAATGAGATATTACTTAATACAGGCGATTCTGCTTCCGGATACTTAAAAGTAACGTTTTTAAATTCTATAACCCCATGTTTTTCAGTCAAAGTTTTAGGCTCTTGTGGGTCTTTTATTTTTGGCTCTACAATTAATACTTGATTTATACGTTCTGCAGAAGCTTCTGCACGAGGCAACATAATAAATATTGCCATAGCCATCATAATAGATACTAGTATTTCTATTACATATGTGAGGAAAGCAGTTAAATTACCTATAGGCATAGCTCCATTATCTATACGAATAGATCCAAACCATATTATACTCACCGAAGATAAATTCATAACTAACATAAGTAAAGGCATCCCTAAAGCCAAAATCCTGTTGACTCTTAAAGCTGTTTGAGTCAAATCTTTATTTGCTTCATCAAATCTTTTTGCTTCATATTCATCCTTTACAAATGCTCTTATAACTCTTACTCCCATTAATTTTTCACGAAGAATCTTATTTACTTTATCTAATTTAACCTGCATAGCTTTAAAAAGCGGAACTGCTTTTCTCATAAGAAAAAATACAACTAATCCTATTATTGGAACAACTATAATAATAGATGAAGAAAGCACAACATCTTGTCGTATTGCCATAATAATCCCACCAATCGCCATGATTGGTGCCATTATTATAATATTTAGCCCCATGAGAACCATCATTTGAACTTGCTGAACATCGTTGGTATTTCTTGTAATAAGAGAAGCATTTCCAAATTTATCAACTTCTTCTTGAGAAAAACTTAAAGCTTTGTAATATAGATTCTTACGAATATCTTTACCAAATGACGCTGCAACTTTAGAACTAAAATAAGTAGCAACAATGGCTGCTCCAGAAAGAAGAAGTGTATAAAGAAGCATTATACCTCCTGTTCTAACAATATAATCTAAATCACCTTTTGCAACTCCATTGTTGATAATATCCGCATTCAAACTCGGCAAAAACAGATTTGAAATTCCTTGGATAACAAGTAAAATAATAGCAACAATAATTTCTTTATAGTATGGCTTCAAATATTTTAGTAAATTTTTCATTTATTAACCTCACCTTCTTGTAAGTAATTTGAAATGTTAAAATCAAGTTTTTTGAGTAATTCTTTAAAAATTTTTAGTTCATTTTCATTAAACCCATCTAATGCTATATTCATTATTTTTGAAAAAGATATTCTCAAACTACCAATAATGTTTTTACCTTTTTCTGTTAGAAATAGTTGTAACGTTCGCATATCTTCTGTCGAAGGCTTTCTTTCTATAAACCCATTCCTTTCTAATTTTTTAATGATCATAGAAACTGTAGGAGCAGCTACCACTATTTGTTCTGCCAGCGTTTTTTGGTTTATCCCTTCGTTCTTGCTTATATACCACAAGCATACAGCTTGAGCCGGGTAGAGCCCTTTTTCTGTTAATATTTTAAAATTCATTTGACCTTCTAATTTGATAACTTGGAATAGTTCTCTAACGACTTCTACTTTTAAAGGCTCTATATCTTCAAATAATTCGTCTTCGCAATAAGTTTCTTCTTTTTTCATTTAAATCTCCTTTCTTCAAATATTTTAATATTTTTAGAAATTCTAAAACTTAGGTTGCATAATTGTCTTGAATTTTAGTTTTTTCAAAAATACCTCCCCGCTTCTAATCCTTACTAATTCCTAATTTCTTTACCTTTTTTGGTACTTGTAGCCAAGGAAGGGGGAGAGGGCTCCGCCCTAAACCCATTTTAAATTCAAAATTCTATTTTTAAAAAATTATCATTTCTAAAGTCTATATCTCATTCTCACAAAATATGAATTTCTTTAACCTCTTAGCTACGTGCAACTAAGGAGAGAGGGAGGGCTCCGCCCCGAACCCGTTTTAAATTCAAAACATTATTTTTTAAAGGCTTGCACTTCTAAAATCTCCAATATATTAGTTAGTAAGCTAACCAATATATTATAATCCAAATTTTAAAAAAAGTCAATTTTTTAATGATTTATATGTTAATATTTAACAATCATCTTTATTTGTTCGCTTCAGTCTTATGTTTATCGGATGAACTCATACAATTTATATAAGAAAATTATGATATAATATTCTCAAAGATTCATAAAAGTTTGCTTTTACGAAAGTTAAAAACTATAAACATTTTTAGGAACTTTAGAAATAAGAACTTTTTAAAAATAAGCGTTTGAATTTAAATTGGGTCCAGGGCAGAGCCCTTCCCCCTTTTCTGGCTACAAGTACCAAAAAAGGTTAAAGAAATTAAATGTGGACTTTAGAAATAAGAACTTTTTAAAAATAAGCGTATGAATTTAAATTGGGTCCAGGGCAGAGCCCTCTGCCCTTTTCTGGCCACAAGTACCAAAAAGGTTAAAGAAATTAAATGTGGACTTTAGAAATAAGAACTTTTTAAAAATAAGCTTTTGAATTTAAATTGGGTCCAGGGCAGAGCCCTTCCCCTTTTTCTGGCTACAAGTACCAAAAAAGATAAAAGAAATTAAATGTGGACTTTAGAAATAAGAACTTTTTAAAAATAAGCGTTTGAATTTAAAATGGGTTCAGGGCGGAGCCCTTCCCCCTTTTCTGTCTACAAGTACCAAAAAGGTTAAAGAAATTAAATGTGGACTTTAGAAATAAGAACTTTTTAAAAATAAGCGTTTGAATTTAAAATGGGTCCAGGGCGGAGCCCTCTCCCCTTTTCTGGCCACAAGTTACCTAAGAAGCTAAAAAATATAGAATTAGTCGAAATTAAAACTATGGAGGTATTTTTGAAAAGAGCAGCTTCGAAAATAAACTTTTAATTTAAAATTGATCCATAAGGAGATGATGGTTTTGACGGATGGAATTCTTTATCAATCAGTTTCATTTTTTAGTAATACATTGAAAAATAATATGAACTATTCTATATATCTTCCTCCTAAATATTCTAAAGATTCTCGAAAATATCCTGTGATTTATTTATTGCACGGTCATAATGGAAATGAGTTAAGCTGGATTAGAAAAGGACATATAGATCAAACTTTGGATTCTATGATAAAAAATTATGAAATTGCTCCTTTCGTTGCAGTTATGCCAGATGCAAAAAATAGTTGGTATGTGGATTCTCCAAATGGTCAGAAATATGAAAGTGCGATTATAAACGATCTTATGAACCACATAGAAATGCAGTATAAAGTTTATACTGATAGATCTAACCGGTTTATTGCAGGTTTATCTATGGGTGGATATGGTGCTTTAAAATTTGCTTTTAAATATCCTGAAAAGTTCTTGGCTGTAGCAAGCCTAAGTGGAGCAATAATGCAAGAAGCTCCACCAGAAAAAGATATAGATTTAGAGGGAAACGAAATTAACATCCATGAAGATTTTTATCACGATGCATTTGGTTGGCCATTTGATGCAGATTTTTGGGAAAAAGAAAATATTTTCAACTTTATAGATAACGTGAAAAAAAATGATCTGGAGTTGCCTGTTTATTTATCATGTGGTAACAATGATTATTTTTATCTCTATTTAGGAACTTGTGATTTACATCATCAATTAAGATTGAAGAACATCCCCTCACGATTGTATATTAGAGATGGAGAACATAATTGGCTTTTATGGAAAGAAGAGATAAAGGAAGTTTTAAGGTTTTTTACAGAGGTTATAGAGCTATATTAAAAAGTTTGATAATTTAAAAAAGAAGTTTTTTGGAATAAGAGTACTTATTTATAAAAGTAAAAGGGGGTTTAAAATATGAGTAAAAAATTGACTTACGGTATGGTTGGAGGCGGAAAAAATTCTCAAATAGGTATAGTTCATAGAAAAGCAATTAATTTGCACAATAACGCTGAATTAGTGTGTGGTGCGTTTTCCAGAGATTTTAAAAATACTTTGATCACTGGCAAAGAACTGAAATTGGAAGAAAAAAGGCTTTACAGAAACTACGAAGAAATGGCTGAAGAAGAATCTAAAAGACCTGATAAAATAGATTTTGTTTCTATAGTTACTCCTAATGTATCACATTACGAAATAGCAAAAAAATTTTTGGAAAGTGGCATAAATGTAATGTGTGAAAAACCCTTAACTGTAACTTTAGATCAAGCAAATGAGTTAAGTAACATAGCTAAAAATAATAAACTCATATTTGCGGTAGCTTACTCCTATACCGGTTATTCTATGGTAAGATTTGCAAGAGATTTAGTAAGAAGCGGAAAAATAGGAGATATCAGGTTTGTAAATGCACAGTACATAAGTGATTGGATGGCTAAAGTTCCTTTTGAGGGTAAAATCCCTCGACATGAATGGCGTTCTGATCCTAAATTTTCAGGATTGTCAAACTGTGTAGCTGATATAGGAGTTCATGTTGAAAATTTAGTATCTTTTATAACAGGTTTGAAGATAAAATCATTGTGTGCAAGAATGGATAAGTTCATAGAAAAAAATAAACTGGATGATAATGCCTCCATATTAGTGAATTTTGATAATGGAGCTGAAGGTATATACTGGACTTCCCAAATTGCAATAGGACACGAAAACAATTTAAACTTTGGTATATACGGAACTAAAGGTTCTATTGAATGGTCGCAAGAACAAGCTAATTATTTAAAAATTTCTACTATTGACCATCCTTTTTTGAGATTGTCAAGAGGTAGTAAAGAAATTAGTGAATACATAAAACAAGATTATGTTACTCCTGGTGGCCATCAAGAAGGTTACATAGAGGCTTTTGCAAGAATTTATGAAAAGTTTATAAACGCAATTATCAAAAGAAAAAAAGGTGAAATATTAACCCAAGAAGATTTAGACTTTCCTACAGTTGAACAGGGAGTGATTGGAATGAAATTTATTGAAAAATGTTTGGAAAGTGCGAATAAAAATTGTACATGGATAGAATTTTAAAATTAATAGGGGCTCTCGCCCCTTTTTTAATGCCGATAAATTTAGTTACATTTTGTGAAAAAAGAAACAAGCATTTTAATTGTTTTTAAATGTTTTTGTTTTTACATATGATATAATAAGATGAAAAAGAAAGATGGTTATGGTATATCTGTGAATTTTTTAACTATTGGGGATTTTAGAAAATAATCTTTTAAATTTAAATGGGTCCAGGGCAGAGCCTTCTTCTCTCTTTTTAGTTGTGCGTAGCCAAGAAGTTAAAAGAATTAAATTGAAACTTTAGAAATAATGATTTTCTAAAAATGAGCTTTTGAATTTAAATGGGTCCAGGGCAGAGCCCTCTTCTTTCTTTTTAGTTGCGCGTAGCCAAGAAGTTAAAAGAATTAAATGGGAACTTTAGAAATAATGATTTTCTAAAAATGAGCTTTTGAATTTAAATGGGTCCAGGGCAGAGCCCTTCCCCCTCTCCTTAGCTATACGTAGAGAAGAAGTCAAAGAAATTCATATTTTTTAAGAATTAGCGTTTAGGAAGTATTTTTGAAAAAACTAAGATAGAATCTGAATTTCATAATTTCTAAAGTGAGTATATTAACTATGGAAGGGAGGACGTTAAAAATGGAAGATATTCTTGATTCAAAATTAACCAAAATAAATGAATTTCTTGATTCCCTAGATTTGAATGAAAATTCCGAACAAAAACGTAGAAGTTATCTTATAGAAGTGTTGCATAAAGTTCAGGAAACTTTAGGATATATCCCGCTGGAAGTACAAAAAATGGTTGCTGCAAAGTTGAGGCTACCTGCTTCAGAAGTATATGGCGTAGTTACCTTCTACAACTTCTTTTCTACAAAGCCAAAAGGTAAATATCCTATAAGTATTTGTTTAGGAACTGCTTGTTATGTAGGGGGAGCCAATCAAATATTGGATGAATTCAAGAAAATTTTGAATATTGGAGAAGAAGAAGTAACAGAAGATGGATTATTTTCTATTCATCCGGTTAGATGCTTGGGAGCATGTGGATTAGCTCCTGTAGTAAAGATCGGTGAAAAGGTCTACGGTAGATTAAAAACAACTGATGTGCTAAGAATAATTAGAGAATATAAAACAAAAGAAAAGCAAGCTTAAAGATTTTACTTTTGCAAACTCTCGAATTATATCGGTTTGGTTTGGTAAAATACAAATATAGAACTTTAGAAATGAAGCGTTTCTAAAAATAAGCATTTGAATTTAAAATGGGTCCAGGGCGGAGCCCTCTCCCCTTCCTTCGGTATAAATACCGAAAAAGTTAAAAAAGTTAAGAATTAGTGAAAATTAGAAATGGGGATGTATTTTTGGAGAAACTAAAGTTCAAAACATTTATAGAATCTGAGTTTCATAATTTCTAAAGTGAGTAAATACAAATAATTTAGGAGGAATATATTATGCCTAAGTTGAAAAACACAGATGAATTAAGAAAATTAATTAAGGAATTAAAAGAAAAAAAAGACAAGGAAAGCATTTATTTAAAAGTTGCCTTAGGAACATGTGGAGTTTCTTCTGGTGCCGAAGACACTTACAACGAACTTTTAAAAATAATACAAGAGAAAAAACTATCAAACGTAAAAGTTATAAAAACGGGATGTCTTGGATATTGTTACGCAGAGCCAACTGTAGAAATTGACGAACCAGGTAAAAAACCAATTCTATACGGGAATGTGACTGAAAAAAAAGTTAATGATTTAGTAAAAACTCATCTAATAGAAGGGAAAATATTAGAAGATTTGGTAATAAAAGAAACACATAAAAATGCTCTTCAATTGGAGGGAAGATAATGGCCGAGCAGGTTAGAATTGTTTTACGAAATGCTGGAAACATTGATCCAGAAAAAATTGAAGATTATTTAAAAAACGATGGCTATTTAGCCCTTGCCAAAGCATTAGAGTCACGGAGAGAAGATATATTGGAAACCGTTATGTCTTCCAATTTGAGAGGACGTGGAGGCGGTGGATTTCCTACAGGATTAAAATGGAAATTCACAATGCAAGCTAAAGGTGATGAAAAATATGTAATATGTAATGCAGACGAAGGAGATCCAGGAGCCTTTATGGATAGATCAGTACTTGAAGGAGATCCTCATTCTGTTTTAGAAGGAATGACTATAGCAGCTTACGTAATTGGTGCAAAAAAGGGAATTATATATATCAGAGCAGAATATCCTCTCGCTGTTTCAAGATTGAAAACAGCTATTGCTCAAGCAGAAGAATATGGTTTTTTAGGGGAGAATATATTGGGCACTAATTTTTCTTTTAATATAGAAATCAGGCTTGGTGCTGGGGCTTTTGTATGTGGTGAAGAAACTGCTTTAATTCATTCCATAGAAGGATCAAGAGGTGAACCTACAAATAAACCACCCTTTCCTGCAAACAAAGGGTTATGGGGAAAACCTACTCTAATAAATAATGTAGAAACACTTGCTAATATTCCTCCTATCGTACTTAACGGTGCTGAATGGTTCCGACAATTTGGTACAGAAACTTCTTCCGGTACTAAGGTATTTGCATTAGCCGGAGACGTTAAAAATGTCGGTTTAGTAGAAGTCCCTATGGGAACAACGTTAAGAGAAATTATTTATGACATAGGTGGGGGTATAAAAGAAGATAAAAAATTCAAAGCTGTGCAAACTGGCGGCCCATCTGGTGGTTGTATACCAGCTGAATATTTAGATACTCCTATAGATTACGATAGTCTTCAAAAGTTGGGTTCCATGATGGGTTCTGGCGGTATGATAGTCATGGATGAATATACTTGTATGGTAGACGTAGCAAAATTTTATCTTCAATTTTCTGTTGACGAATCTTGCGGTAAATGTACAACTTGCCGTATTGGTAATGTAAGGCTTTTAGAAATTTTAGAAAAGATTACTTCGGGGAATGCTGAGTTGGAAGACTTAGACAGGATGATTTCCTTGGCTAACGTTGTAAAGAATGCCTCACTTTGCGGATTAGGACAGACGTCTCCAAATCCAATTATTTCGACATATACTTATTTTGCAGATGAATATCGTGCTCATATTTTAGATAGAGACTGTCCAGCAGGAGTCTGCAAGAATTTAATAAAATATGAAATAATCCCTGATGTATGTACTGGATGTACTGCATGTGCTAGGGTATGTCCGACAGAGGCGATAGAAGGCGAATTAAGAAAGCCACACTTTATTAACCAAGAAAAATGTATTAAATGTGGTTCTTGTTATTCAACTTGCAGATTTAACGCTATCAATATAGTTTAGGAGGGAATAATTAATGCCAAAAATTTATATAAATGATAATGAATTTGAAGCATCTGAAAACGACACGGTTTTAATGGCAGTACAAAAATTTGGAGGATATATTCCAACTTTGTGTTATATGAATTTGAAGGATATTAATATAGAAAACAAGCCTTCTTCATGTAGAGTATGCATGGTAGAAATAGAGGGGAGAAGAACACTTGCTCCAGCGTGTACAACACCTGTATCTGAAGGTTTAAAAATTCGAACACATTCACGGAAGGCTGTGGAAGCAAGAAGAACGGCTGTTCAACTGTTATTATCTGATCATCCTCAAGATTGTTTAAAATGTTCAAAAAATGGGGAATGTGATCTTCAAAGAATAGCGTCTGAACTCAATATTGTTAAAAATCCTTTTTTTGGAAAAACTTCCGATTATAAAGAAGATATTTCAGCAGCTATTATAAGGGATCCGAATAAATGCATCATGTGTAGAAAATGTGAAACTATGTGTAATAAGTTTCAGACTGTTGGAGTATTATCTGCTATGGACAGAGGATTTAATGCGGTTATTAAACCAACATTTGATTTACCGCTTGAAGAAACTGCATGCACATTCTGCGGCCAATGTGTGGCAGTTTGCCCCACAGGTGCTTTAGTTGAGAGATCTTATATAGACGAAGTATGGAAAGAGCTTGAAGATGAGAAAAAGCACGTTGTCGTGCAAACCGCTCCAGCTGTAAGAGTTGCTTTAGCAGAAGAATTTGGATATGAACCCGGAACTATTTCTACTGGTAAATTAGTGGGAATTTTAAAATTGATGGGTTTTGATGCGGTATTTGATACAAATTTTGGCGCCGATTTAACCATAATGGAAGAAGCTACTGAATTTAAAGAAAGGTTAGAAACTGGTGGTTTTATGCCTATGTTAACATCTTGTTGTCCAGGATGGGTTAAGTTTCTTGAACATCAATTTCCAGATTTGATTGAGATGCCTTCTTCCGCTAAGTCTCCACAACAAATGTTTGGCGCTATAGCAAAGAGTTATTATGCTCAAAAAAAGAATATCGATCCAAAAGATATGACCGTTGTTTCTATTATGCCTTGTTTGGCAAAAAAATATGAATCAGCAAGAGATGAGATAAATTCTAGTCCCGACTACAAAGATGTAGATTATGTATTAACCACCAGAGAATTAGCAAAAATGATAAAAGAAGCCGGGTTTAATTTCAAAGCAGTTCAAGAAATGGAATACGATAGCCCATTAGGAGAATCAACAGGAGCTGCTGCAATATTTGGTAGAACAGGGGGAGTAGCTGAAGCAGCCTTAAGAACTGCTTATGAATGGATCACCGGTAAAGAATTAAAAGCTGTTGAATTCACTGCTTTACATGGTTATGAATCTACAAGAGTCGCAGAAATTGAAATCAATGGAAAGATTATTAGAGTAGGTGTTGCTTATGGTTTAGGCAATGCTCGCAAACTTTTAGAAGATATTAGAAATGGAAAGATTCAACTTCACTTAATAGAAATCATGGCTTGCCCTGGAGGATGCGTTGGTGGAGGGGGACAACCTTATCATCATGGGAACTTCACCATAATCAAAAAACGTATAGACGCATTAAATGTAATTGATAGAACAAAATTGATTAGAAAATCTCACGAAAATCCATCGATTGTTAGACTTTACAACGAATATCTAGAAAAACCAGGTAGTGAAAAAGCACATCACTTGTTGCACACTAAATATTTAGAAAGAGAGTGGCTATAAAATAAAGGGTGGATTTCTCCACCCTTTTTAATTCAAAAACAAACCTTAAAAGTTTTTATTTCATATGGAGTAATATCAAATTTGAAAGAGTTCTTGTTTATTATATTTATTTCTTTTGGCTCTTCTTCTATCAAGTTAGTTTCATATGCTTTCTTTATTTCTTTGAAGAAAATTATTTCAGCGCCGTTTTTTCTATTCCCTTCGCTTTCATATACCCTTATAACTATCGAATCATCATCCTCCGACTTTTTAATAGTTTCGATTATTATTGATGGATCATCAATAATTGCAAAAGAAAATCTATTAGGGAGTTTACCTTCTGAATTTTTTTGTGACTTTTTAACAATAATTGGATAATTAAGTTGGTAAGATTCTTTCATAACTTCTGAATCTCTCCATGTCCCAAAGTGGGGTAAAAGCGAATAAGTAAATGTATGTTCTCCTCTATCAGCTGTTTCATCAGGTTCTATAGGAGACTTTAAAAGAGTTATTCTCATTAAATTGCCTTTTATATCATAACCATATTTAGAATCATTCAATAAAGACACTCCATAATTTCCTTCAGAAAGATCAGCCCATTTTTGTGCAGGTACTTCAAATTGTGCTATATCCCAACTTGTGTTGTTCGTCGCACTTCTCTCTATGTTACCAAACTGTATGTTGTAAGTTGCTTTTGTACTTCTTATATTTACTGGAAAAGCTGCTTTTAGTAAAAGTTGTTTCTCTTTCCAATCTATATGAGTTTCAAAATCTATTCTTCTTGAATGATTGTATACGATGACTTTTTGTTCTATGGTTGAATCATAAAATCGCCATTTGAATTTCAAAACACCTTTTAATGAAGAACTTTCCAGTACTTTAACCTCAATTAATTCGTTAACTTCCTTCATCTTTTCTTTGAAGTATGGTGATATATCCCATGCATCAAAGAAATATGGTTTATCTTCAAAAGTTTGAAGAACATTTCCAAACTTCCCATCTTCTAATACTTCTCTTTTGTTTTCTTTATCGTATAATCTTTTTATCTGTCCAACTTCGTTGAATTCTATTGTATAATATTTGTTTTCTATATAATTTTCTTTTACTATTATGTTTTCTTCTTGCTCTTTATCTAATTTTGATTTTTTAACAACTTTGTACCCAAGTGGTGGTATATTTTTTATTAAAAGATTTTTACCTTCTTCTATTTCTATCAACTCGTTTCGTTCAAAAGGCAAAGTGTTAAAAACAACAACACTATCTTCATCAGTTTTTATGACTTTTGAAATAATAGAAACAGCTTTTTCAATCTCTTTGTTCGCTATTTCTTTTATCTTTTTGTAATCTTTTCTAGCATCTTCATACACTTCCCTTATTGATGAACCTGGAAGTATATCGTGAAACTGGTTTAAAAGTAACAACTCCCATCCTTCGTTTAAAGACTTTTGTGGATATTCAAAATCTCTGAGTAAAGATTTAGCTAGTGAATTTAAAAACTCTGCGTTGTGATAAGCTACTTCAGATTTTCTGTTTTCCCTCTTTATGAAAGCTTGAGAAGTGTACGTACCTCGATGTAATTCAAAGTATAGTTCGTTGTCCCACAAGGGGACGTTTTTACCTACTATTCTTTTTTCCAGTCTATCAAAGTAATCTTCTACCTTTCCCGTTTCTACTGTAGGAAGTCCTGGTATGTCTTTTATGGCACGGTAGTTTTCAAGCATCTCATAAGTTGGACCTCCTCCTCCATCTCCCCAACCATATACAAGAAGTAATTCTTCGTTTATATCTTTTTGTTTGTAATTATCCCATATACCTTTCACCGTAAAAGGTTCTAACATACCGTTATACGTGTAAAAATAATTGTGTTCATCAGGAGTAGTAATAAAATGAGCTAATATTTTTGTTCCATCTAACCCTTTCCACCAAAATGTATCGTAGGGAAATCTGTTAATTTCGTTCCAACTTATCTTTGTTGTTGCAAAGTACTTCATTCCAGATTTTTTTATTATCTGGGGTAATGAATACGTGTATCCAAATGCATCTGGCAACCAAATTACTTTAGAATCTATACCAAACTCTTCTTTTAAAAATCTTTTACCAAATAGAATCTGCCTTATTAGAAATTCACCAGGTGATATATTAGAATCAGATTCTACCCACATACCTCCTGTTGCTTCCCATCTTCCTTCTTTTATCTTTTCTTTTACTTTTTCATATAATTCTGGATAATCATCTTTCAAAAATTTATACAGTGCGGGTGATGAATGCATAAACGTATATTCTGGATATTCTTTCATTAGGTTTAAAACTGTTGAAAAAGTACGCTGCGCTTTTTCCCTTGTATGTTTTATTCTCCAAAGCCATGCCATATCAATATGGGAATGACCTGTTAAAACCACTTTTGGAGTATCTAATTTAAAATTATCTAATTTCTCTAATTCTGTTCTTAGGTAATTGTAACTATCTTTTATTGAGTTATAATACTCATCCGATTTTGGTTTGATGAAATTGATTTTATTGTATGAATTGTTCAGAATATCAAACAATTTAATATTCACTATATTGTTTTCATCGAGTTCCTCTAATGTGTTTAGAATATTTTTGGCTAAAAAATAATATTTTTGTGAATATTCATCTATAATATACAATTCTAATCCCGCTAAAGTATAGCTCAAATCCCCTTTTAAACCTGTCCAAGATCTTATATAAATTTCTAATTTCCCATCTTCGGCAACTTCTGAGGAAATTATTGCTTCTTTATGATATTTATCTATTCCTTGAATAAATTTATCATTAACAAATAACAACGATTCTGGATAATTTGGAACAACATCTAAATCTCCATCCTTTTCCAAATTAATTTTCAAAAAAAGTTTTTCACCTTTGAAATCATTAGGTAATTGAACGGTTTTTCTGAACCAATATATCTTGTCGTACCCACCCCAACGTTCTCCAACTTTTATAGTTTTCCAAGAGAATTGTTCACTGAATTGAGGTTTAAATCTTTTTTCTTCATCTTCAAAATACTCAAGAGTATCTATTTCAAAGCTTTCTTTAACTGAGAGTTTTTTTACCTCTTTCAAACCATTTTGGATTTTCTTTTTAGTAATGTTTTTTAGCATTGATTTGTTTCCTCCTACTTATAAATTTTTTACTGACTTCAGAAATTCTAAGACACAGAATTTAACTAACTTTTAATATCTTGTGTTTGAAGTAGTTACCTCCCTACGTTATAATGTTACTCACTTTAGAAATTATGAAACACAGATTCTATAAATGTTTTGACGTTTAGTTTCTCCAAAAATACCTTTCCACTTCTAATTCTTACTAATTCTTAATTTTTTTAACTTTTTCGGTATTTTTACCGAAGGAGGGGGAGAGGGCTCCGCCCTAGACCCAGTTTAAATTCAAAATTCCATTTTTAGAAAATTCTCATTTCTAAAGTCCCTAATAAATTTTATAATTGTGTTTCATATAATTTGCTATGCTAAATCCTCTATACCCTTTATCTCCTAATCCATCACCTATAATCTTTAAATTTTCTTTTTCATCATCTCTTTGTACAATTCTGGCTTTTTTCAATAAAGATCAAAATGTTTTTCTTTTTATCTTTTTTAATAACATAAAATTAAAACTCCTCCTCATAAATTTTTTAATACTGAATCTTCATATCCATTTAATTATCAAATTCTACCAAGAGCGAACTTAGGAAATATGGTTTTGTTTTAAAAGATACGTTATTGTTAATAAATGAAATATCATTTCTTTCCGGCATAATTTTTTCATTAATATCAATCATATAGGCATTTTTTACTTTCCAAAAAAAGGATAATTCCACGTTCTCTTCTTCACCATTAACTTCATATAACCTTATAATCAGTCTATTAAAACTATTTTTTTCTGGCATTTTTATTCCAGAAACTACAACGTTTTTACTTTTCAGTGACATAAAGCCCTTAGAAAGGGGCAGCGTTCCTTTATGAAAAGTCCCGTAAAAGGAGTTAAGAGGATGATTAAAAGTATATGCTTTATCTATTAAATCTTTATTTGAGATAACATTAACTAAAGATATCCCTAATCTAAATTTATGTGATCCAACTTCTGGATAAGGATCAGGATCCGTTGAACTCCTTATAAGAGAAACCGACATAACATTATTATTACAACGAAACCCATATTTTGAATTCGTTACAAGCATCACAGATTTGTTATCTGCTTTTTGATTAACCCCTACAGCAAAACTATTTGCAGGTACATCCATATTCGCACCTTTTCTTTCAATAACACCAAAAGGCACATCGTATTTAAAGGTAATAGGTGAATATGAAAGAGGTAAAAAGAAGTTAAGCTGAGGGACACTTTCTCCAACTTTTCCAAATTCTTTCCATTCGCATTGTACATCATACGTCAAAGTAGGAGAATCTTGATCCAATGATATTTTAATCTTTAATAAAGAATTCATAAAAGATAATTCATAAGTTATACTTTTACTAATATTCTCGTCTAAACACACATCTTTAACTTTTATATCGTTTAAAAGATTTTTTATATTCATGTATCTTCCGACAACCCAAGCAGTTCCTTCATGCTTACCTTCTTCTTCAATTAATCTAAATATCCCAGATGGATGAGATTTATCTACTATTTCCTGATTATTTTCCTTATCTATTAGAGAATTGATAGACAAATTTTTGGAATCAAAAGTAACTTTTATATATTCATTTTCCATAATGAACTCATCAGGTTTTTCGATTCTAGGAGCCAAGACATTAAACATTTCTTCTTTACTAAATTCTAAATCGTTCTCCTCCATTTCACTCATTATATAAGTTGAATACCCGCAAGAAGGAACTTCGGCATTGATGAGTAATCGAAAATAATTATGGCCCCAATAGCTTTGGAAAGTTCTATCAATTAACTGATGGGTTATGATTTTACCCTTCTCATTTTTTATAATAATTTTCTCAAGATCACCATCCCAATCCCAGATAGTAATTTCAACAACTTCTCTTCTAATAAAAGTAGCAGAATTAAATACATGGAAAATCCTTTCTTTTTCGCTATTTTGTTCTGATTGTATAACCTTGAAATTTTCAACTCCATATCCTGCTCCAGCACCCTCTGAGATACTTTCTTTGTTTACCTTTTTGTTTTGTTGAAAGATACCTTCGGTATCTATTCTTCCCGTAATATGGCGTAATGCGTAAGATAGATGCGTGTTAGTAATCGCCATAGTTTTTTGAAATAATCCCATAGCATATTCTTGAGAACCACCTGTACAGGACCCAGGTAGTATATCATGAAATTGATTAAATAATACATTTTCCCAAGCCTTTGAAAAGTCTAATGAAGGATATTTTGAAGAAGAAGTTAATAAGCAAGAAAAAGTGCTAAACATCTCTGCTTCATTTAATGTCTTTTCAGATATCCTATTGGCTTGTTTTAACTTACTTTGTGAAGTATAACACCCTGTAAAAACAAAATTTAATTCTTTTTTTACTTCCTGCATGTTTGATGAGTTTTTATCCAACAATGAAAAATATTCATGATAAGTACCAAACCGAAATTCTGGAAAAACAGGCCAATCATTCATATCAATTATTCTTTCAATATCTCTTCTGGTAGGTCCACCACCATGATCACCTATTCCATATACCTTAAGCATCGTATCAATGTTGTACTTGGTACAAAAATGTGGAACATTTATTGCAGCAGATGAATCAATCGGTGAATTATACCAGAAAGGTTCGTTGTATGCAATAATATAATTTCCAGATGGAGCTAACCACTTATATATATTATAACCTTTGTACCCGCGACAATGATAATAATATTTTATTCCTGCATTAAACAGAAGTTCCGGAATGTTTATACTATGTCCAAAAGTATCGGGTTCAAAATCAATTTGTAAAGATTCTGAATCAATTTCTAATATCTTTGAAAGATATTGTTTTGTATAAAGAATTTGCCTAACCATACTTTCACTACCAGGCATATTTTTATCATGCTCGACCCATGTAGAAGCAGTTACTTCCAATTTTCCTTCTTTAATTCTTTTTTTTACTTCTTCTAACATTTCAAGATCGAATTCTTCAAGAATTTTATATACAGATGCCTGAGATTGAGAAAATTTGAATTTTGGATACTCAGACATTAGTTTTAGAACTGTACGAAACGTTTCAAGGACCACTGATACTGTTTCATCATATCTCCACATCCAATTCATGTCAATATGTGCATGAGCAACACATAATATTTTAAAAGATTTTGATATTTGAGATAACGGAAGTAATAACTTTTCTGTTTCTAGAGCTACGGTTTTGGTAATACTTTTTTCTTTCCTATAGTTTTCATAAAGAAAATCTATTGCTGAGTTCAGAATTTTATTGTAATTGGCATCAAATATTTTATTTAATTCCATGGCATATTCAATCTGAGAAATAATTCTGTTACTCCAGTACCAAGATTGAGATTGCGACCCTAAAAGAGTTCCGGAAAACAAAATGTCTTTATTACGAATAATTTCATCTTTTACCCAATAACCTGCAGGATTCTGTTTTTTTATTTCCTTTAATTTAAATTTTTCTATATTCATCATAATATCAATTTGCTCCTTTAATGTTTGTTAGATGAACATGTTAGCTACTTTTGAATTAGAATTTCGTATTATCTTTTATTCGCAGATTTAATGAATCTGTAAGGATATCTTTCTTCTGGTTCACTAATTGAATTTAACTCATTTAGTTCATCTTGAGTGAGTTCCCAACCCACTGCCCCCATATTATCTTCAATTTGTTTCAAAGTTCTTATTCCTAAAATAGGAATAACATTTCTCGAAATAATCCAATTAAGTGAAATCTGAGCTACCGTTTTATTTCGAGCTTTAGCAATTCCTTCTAATTTTTCAAGTATTTTGAAGTTTTTTTCCGTTGCTCTTTTGTCCCAAGATTCTTCCCAATCATTTTCAGCTACTGCAATTCTTCCTTCTTTTGGCTTTTCTCCAGCTTTATATTTTCCACTTAAAAATCCTCCTCCTAATGGTCCCCAAGCCACAAGACTTATACCTTCTGCGTTACAAACAGGCATAACTTCCATTTCTATATCTCTTACAACTAGGCTATACTGCATTTGAGCTGAAATTATTTTTTCATACCTGTTAACTTCAGATACTTTCAATGCCTTTTCAATTTGCCAGCCTGAAAAATTCGAAATCCCAATATATCTAACATATCCCTTATTTATTAGGTAATCTAAGGCAGAAAGAGTTTCTTCTATTGGAGTGAAATAATCCCAACAATGTATTTGATAAAGATCTATATAATCAGTCTGTAGTCTTTTCAAGCTATTTTCAACAGCTCTTAAAATATTATTTCTTGAAACCCCCTTTTCATTAAAATCTTTCCCTGTTGGGAAAAACACTTTTGTCGCAAGAACAATATTATTTCGTTTTCCTCTTAAGGCACGCCCAAGAATTTCTTCTGATTTCCCTTCTGCATATACGTTCGCTGTATCTATAAAGTTTCCACCATTATCAAAATAATATTCCAAAATTTTATTTGCTTCTTTCTCATCTGCTTCTCTTCCAAATGTCATTGTCCCTAAAGAAACTTCAGATACTTTTAAACCACTTTTACCAAGATTTACATATTTCATAAAATATTCAACCTCCATTCCTGTTTTAACGAATATGCATTTTTACCCTTTGCTGCCAGTAAACTTAATTCCTTCAATTAATTGTTTTTGTGTGAGTATAAAGAAAATCAAAACGGGAATTACTGTAATTGTTGCAGCTGCCATCATCCAATTCCAGTGAGTACCGTATTGATCCAAAAATTGAGGTAATCCCAATGAAAGAGGATATTTGTTTTCATTTGTTAAATAAATAAGAGGTCCTAAATAATCATTCCATGAAGCTAAAAATTGAAATAATCCTACTACCAAAAGTGCAGGTTTTATTAATGGTAGTGCAATTCTAGTATAAATCTGAAATTCTGAGGCTCCGTCAATACGTGCAGCATCAAATAAACTTGTAGGTAAAGATCGAAAAAACTGTCTTAATAAAAAGATAAAAAAAGGTTGTCCTAAAAATGAAGGAATTATTAAAGGCCAAAATGTATTAACTAAATTTAATCTTGCAAATATAACAAAAAGAGGTATAAGTGTAACAAAATTCGGCAACATCATAGTGGCAATAAGTGAATAGAATATAATATCTCTTCCTTTCCATTTTAATTGTGCAAAACTGTAAGCTGCTAAAGGACAGGAAAACAAAACTCCAATTACTGAACCGGCTGTAATTATTACGCTATTTCGAAAGTATTTAAAAAAAGGAAAATATGTTACGGCGTGTTTGTAATTTTCAAACATTAATTTATCAGGCCATAAAGGGGTAGGATATTCGTATAGTTCATGATCAGCTTTAAATGAAGTGGATACCATCCAAAAAAAAGGCAACATATAAATAATTGTAACAATTATCAATAATATTAAACTAATTACAGTTGAAATTATAAAACTCTTCTTTTTGCTTTTCATAAAGACCTTTCCTCCCTGGTTTCTAATCATTTATGTACTCTTACAAAATCAATCATTCCTTAATATACAAATTTTTTTTAATTTTTATAAAAGTTATTCTCCATAAAAAACCCATTTCATAGATGTCCTAAAAAGAACAAAAGACAAAATCAAAGCAATTATAAATATTATCCATGACATTGCAGAGGCATACCCCATATTTGTGTAACGAAAAGCATTTCTATAAATATACATTCCTAATGATAATGAAGCATTGTTTGGCCCTCCTCCTGTCATAATGTTTGGCATATCAAAAAATTGAAGTGCTTGTATAGATGAAGTTATCAAATAATATAGTGTAACAGGACTAATAAATGGGAAAGTAATCCTCCAAAATTTTTGCCAAGCATTTGCTCCGTCTAATGTTGCTGCTTCATACAATTCTCTAGGAATATCCTTCATACTAGCCATAAAAAGTAAAGCTGTTGGACCTGCACCCCATTGTGCTGCTAATACCAATGTAAACTTTACCCAACTTTCATCAGCAATCCACAGAGGACCATTAATTCCAACCCTTGCTAGTAACCCATTTACCAAGCCAAAATATGGATTGAAGAACCATAAAGCTACAGTAGCAAAAGCATATACCGGAACTATGCTGGGAAGGTAAACCATTGATCTAAAAAAGCTTATCCCTTTTATATCTTTTACCAAAAGTAAAGCTAAGCAGATTCCAACAACTAACCCTAATGGAACTAGCAATACTAAATAATACATTGTATTGGAAAAAGATTTTATAAACAAAGGATCGGAAAATAGATTTTTATAATTTTCAAAACCCACCCATTCTGGAGAATCAGTTATATGGTACTCTGTTAAACTATAAAAACCAGAAGCAATGATGGGATAAATTTTTAAAATAACTAATCCTAAAATAGCTGGTAATGCGAATAACACTCCTATCCAAGCTCTTTTTTTACTATGAGACAATTATGAAAACCTCCTTTCAAAAGTAGGGCCTCGCTTATTTATCCGAGGCCCAATAATAATTTACCTTTATTTTCCTAACATCTTGTCTAATTCCGATTGTACTTTATCTTGTGCATCTTTTAATGCAGTCGCAGCATCTTTTTCACCATATAAAACATAATTTCTGGCATCCACTAATTCATCCCACAATAATGCTCCTACTGGTAAAGGAGGTCTACTTTTGGCAACTGTTAATAGATCAGCAAACAATTTTTGCTCAGGATAATTTTCAACAAATTCAGGAATTGCCTCTTTTATTGTCGGTAAATGAGCAGTATCAACAGCATACTTAATTTGCCCTTCTGTAGCCATATAATGTATAAACTCAGCCGCTTCTTTCGGGTGTTTTGCACCTTTAGGAATTACAAGACTCCAACCTCCTGCCCAAGTAGTTGATTGTCCGAGCTCTTCTGGATATGGTATAGGAGCAATTCCATATTCAAAATCTTTTGGTGCTAATTCTCTAATTTGTGCGAGAAGCCAATTCCCGTCTATTCTCATTGATAATTGACCTTGTAAGAAAGGGTCAATAGGAGCTGCACTTCCAACATTTGCTCCAGTAAAACTCATACCAAAAGCAGAGAAAAAAGCTTCTAATTCTTTAATCCCATATTTATCAGCGTATGTTTTTTGCCATTCAAGAGATTTTATAATATTTTCATCTTCAGCAAATATTAACTTTTGATTTTCAGGATCATAGAACTCTCCATCAAATGCCCATCCCCATGTGTAAGGCCATCCTTGACCAACCCATGGTACAAAACCTATTCTTAAGTATCTATTTCCAGCCTTTTTAGTTAATTTATCAGCATATTCATCTAGTTCTTCAATAGTTTTAGGGGGCTTCTCTGGGTCTAGACCAGCTTCTTTAAAATGTTTTTTATTATAATATAAAACACGTGCATCGGTATCCCAGGGTAACGCATATAAAGTTTCATTCCATATACATTCTTCAATTGCAAAATCTACATATTGTTTTTTCAAGCTTTCAATGTCTATCCCAATTTGTTCCAGATACTTGCCTAAAGGTTCTAATTGTTGGTAATAAGCTCTTTGGGCAACTGTAAATCTGTCTAAATAGTAAACATCTGGTCCAGTCCCTCCTGCAATAGCTGTCATTAATTTAGTTGCTTCAGTTTCAGACCCAGGTACTAAAATAATTTCTACCTGAATATTGGGATTCCTTTCATTAAATATTTGAACACTTTCTTCGATAGATTTACGATCCACAGGATTTGACATATTATGCCAAAAAACTATTTTTACAGGTTCTGCTTCCAAAAAACTGATTAATAAAATGGCAAATATAACTAAAACTCCGATCCTCTTCATAACTCTTCCTCCTTTGAAATTTATTAAAATATTGAACCAGAAACATTTTAATACCTTAATGTGTTATTTCATTTTAATCTCCTCCCTTCTAAATATTCAAATGTTACTAATAATTTCATCTTTAAGAAATTTTATTAATCCGAATTTTGCAGCGCCTTTTGAAACTGCATATTCATCTAAGTTTGAATAAGATATATTTATTGGATGCTTGTGAAACAAATGTTCCTTTACAAAAGAATTTAATTGAATTAAAAAATCTTTACCTAAATATCTTGTTCTACCATCTATTAAAATATTTGAAATTCCAAAATAATGTATTAAAGATAGTATTATTGAACCAAAATATTTGGAAAGTTCTATTTTAAAGTCTTTTATTTGTTTATTTTCAGTTTCTGAAATAGATTCTAACTCATTGATGGATTTTATTTGTTTTTTTGATATTTTGTTTAATTTTTGAATAACATTATCTATTCCGTATTCATTTTCAAAAAATTTAAAATTCCCATTGTTATAAATAAGAGTATGTCCAATCTCTCCTGCATATCCATTGATGCCATGATAAAGTTGATTATTTATTATTATTCCTGCCCCAATACCTTTATCATAGAGGATATATATAAAAGAATCTAAATCTTTTCCTTTTCCATAATATTTTTCACCCATAGCTCCCATATCAGCATCATTTTCTAAACATGCAAAAACATTGTATCTTTCCTTTATTTTGTATATCAAAGGAAAATTCACGAATTCAGGAAGTTTTGGTGGTTCTTTAATAACCCCTTTTTCAGTATCTAAAGGTCCCGGAACCCCAAAAGATACTACTTTTACTTTCTTGTTAGTAAGTTCCGCTTTTCTCATAAGTTCATCAATAACTTGGTATACCATATTTATTTGTGGTATTCCCTCTTTGAAAGGATATTTCATGCTATAGATTTCCGTTCCTTCACAATCAATAAGAGAGCCATTTACACCGTCGCGCATTATTCCTATTCCAATTACATGAGCAAAGTTTTTTACAAATTTTAGAGTAATAGAGGGTCTTCCAATTCCATTAGGATTACTTTTGACTTCTTCTATAAATCCGATTTTAAGGAAATCTCTGACTATCTCGCCTATAGTAGTTTTAGTTAATCCAGTTTGATAGGCAAGTTCTATTCTTGACATTTCTTTATTGAATAAAAGATCTAAAACTTTTAAAGAATTATTTATTCTTATAGATTCGTTTTGTGTTTTCAAATTCAAATTCAACTCCTAATTAAATTTAGGTTAATAAGTAAGTCTTCTTTATTAATTTGATTCTAATATAACTTTTAATAAATGTCAAGGTCCAAAATCGACAGATTTTAAATATTAAAAGAAAATATCTTGAATTAGACACAGTTAACTTACAAAATCAAATCTTTTATGATTATTTTTGCTTGAATTTACTTCCTTACATACAATTGTAAATAGAGATATAATAGTTTGACTTAATTAGAAAAATATATTAAAATATAGTATAAATTAAAACAACCAATTTGGACGTCTCCAATGTATATGACCTATATGTGTGTTTCCAATTGAAGAGGTTTTTTGAAAAAATTTAAATCTAAAGCGCATATAAAAATGGATTTTAAATTTTTAAATACAGTAAAAAAAATTATGTAAGGGGGTTGTTATTATGAAAAAGATTGCTATTATAACTTGTATTTTATTGTTCAGTTTACTTCTTTTCTCTGAAGACGTTATAACTTTAAATTTGATCGAAGCATTTTCAAGTCCATACAGAACACCTACTTTAAAAAATATTATACAAATTTTTGAAACTTTAAATCCTGGAGTAAAAATTAATGTTATCTCACCACCATATGAAACGGCTTATCAAAAAATTAATTTGATGATAAGTACAGAACAACCACTTGATATTGTGGAAATTGGAGATTGGAATTTAAGTGCTTTAGCTGCAATGGGAAAATTAGAAGATTTATCGAGTTATATCGATTCTTGGCATGAAAAGGACGATATGATCGAAGGAGTTTTAGAAGCAGCAAAAACTTATCAAGATATTCCTTATTTATTACCACATGGTGTTTTTGTAAAAGCACTTTTTTATAGACCAGATATTTTAGAGAAATATGGTTTTAAGAGTTATCCAAAAACTATGCCAGAAATGTATGATACGGCAAAAAAATTAACAGAATCTGGTAAAAATCAATATGGTTTTGATTTTAGAGGTAAAGGATATCCGACAGCATTCATTGATATTGTTCTCACTTCATTCTTTGATGATATCGATCCAAATAATATGTACCTAACTACATCTGGAGAAATTATTTTTGAAGATCCAAGAGCCATTGAAGGATTAAATTTCTACGTTAGTTTATATAAAGATACAGCTCCAAAAGATTCTATTAATTGGGGTTGGGATGAACAAATTAACGCCTTTGTTTCTGGCATTACGCCTTTATTATTTCAAGATCCTGATACTACAGGCATGTTGAACGAAATGCTTGAACCTGGTCAATATAAAACTGCTCCCATTCCATTGGGGGTAAGTGAAAAGATATACCCAACATTTGGATTTGTTGGGTGGGGAATCCCTACCTATTCTGAACATAAAGATTTGGCTTGGAAATTCATTAAATTTGTTAGCTCAGCCGAAATTAATGGTTATTGGAGTAAAAGTTATGGTGCTTTACCAATACTAAAATCAGTTTATACATACGATTCATATTTTAGTTCAGATATTTTTGAAGGGTGGACAAAGATGTTTGAAGATAGTGAACATTACCAATTTACACAATATCCGTTAGATAATGAAAATTGGGGAAAGTGGAATGAATTCCAAGAAAAGACCATGCAGCAAGTATTGCTTGGAAAACTTTCTGTAGAAAGTTGCTTGAAAGAATGGGCTGACTTTTGGAAAAAGGCCGGAATTAAATAAAAAAGGTGGTTTAATGAAGAAAAGAAAATTTATCTTTTTTATGTTATTACCTACTTTTCTTTTAATTTTATTTATTATTTTTTACCCCACTATAAGTGGGGTTTTGTTATCTTTTAAAAATTACTCTCTTTTTAATTTTAAAAATATTGAATGGATAGGTTTTGACAATTTCAAGGAAATCTTTTCCGATCCTTTTTATGGTAATATTATTTGGAATACTGTGAAATGGGTTGTTTTTTCTGTATTTTTTCAATTGATATTGGGTTTTATATTAGCTCTTTTAATGAAAGAACCTTTTAAAGGAAGAGGAATATATGCTGGTTTCGTGTTTTATCCTTGGGCTATTTCAGGTTTTGCTATAGGCTTAAGTTGGTCTTGGCTTTTAAACGGACAATTTGGAGTTATTAATGATATACTGATGAAAATCGGATTTATAAATGAAGGCATCAATTTTCTTTCAGATCCTTCTTTAGCTATGTTTTCAGTTATTTTAGTTAATGTATGGTATGGAATACCTTTTTTTGCTATTATGATTTTAGCTTCATTACAAACTGTACCCGATTCACTTTATGATGCCGCAGAAATTGATGGAGCGGGTTATTTTACTAAACTTTTTCACATTACTATTCCATATATAAAACCTACTTTGATAAATACCATTTTGTTGAGAACGATATGGATTATGAATTTTCCGGATATAATTTATGGCATGACGCGTGGTGGGCCAGCAGGAAGTACAGAAATTTTATCCGTTAAAATGATAAATACTGTTTTTTATGAATCAGACTATAGTAAAGCAGCTGCCCATGGAGTTGTTATCGTTTCAATTCTTTTCATTTATACAATCATGTACTTAAGATTAACTTCAAAACAGGAGTTCAGTTTATGAAAAAGAAAACTTTCAAAAGTATTATACGCATAATTTTATTAATTATCTTTTTTGTTTTTGCGATTTTTCCGTTATATTGGATTATATTAACTTCATTAAAACCCACACATGAATTATATTCTTTTCCGATTAGGTATTGGACAAATAATCCTAGCTTATATGGTTATAAGAAATTATTTGAATTTGTTAATTTTCAACGCTATTTTTTAAATAGTATAATAGTATCTTTAAGTGCTTCATTTGTTTCAACAATATTTGCTATGTTGAGTGGTTATATCTTATCAAGGGGTGAATTCAAATGGAAGTACCCTATTATTTTGTTTTTGTTTTTTTCTCAAATGATTCCAACTTATTTGATCATGGTTCCTCAATATACTATGTTTCTAAAACTAAATTTAATCAATAAACTTGCAAGTCTAATTATCATATATAGTGGATTTGGAGCTGCTTTTAGTACAATTATGGCAAAGGGTTTTTTTGATAGAATTCCAAGAAGCATAGAAGAGGCAGCCTTAATCGACGGTTGTAATGAAGTCCAATCTCTATTCAAAATTACCTTACCTCTAATGGTTCCTGGATTATCCGCCATACTTAGTTTTTCTTTTGTAAATAATTGGAATGAGCTGTTCACCGCTGTAATGTTTTTAAACACTTCGGATAAATACACCGTACCTGTAGGATTATACTCTATTGTATCAAAAGCAGGGGTTCAGTGGAATGTTTTAGCTGCAGGTATTGTAATAGCTCTTTTACCAACCATTATAGTATTTGCTTTCGCACAAAAGTATATTATATCCGGACTTACTCAAGGAAGTTTGAAAGATTGATATTATTTTTGATGATAACATTTTAGATTTTTAACTAAAAAGCACATATTTCTTGAAAAGGAGGTAAGGGCAACTCTTTCCAACCAGTTATATTTGCCCAATTTTAGATGAAGAACCATGAAATCCTATTCATAATTAATCCTGCGGCTTCAGGTGGAAAAACATTAAAAGATTGGAATAAAAAAATTTATCCTCTTTTAAAAAAGGAAAATTTTTCTTTTGATTACGAATTCACAACAAAACCTTTCGATGCTTTTGAACTTGCTCTTGATGGTATTAAAAAAGGCTATAGAAAGCTGATTTCAGTTGGTGGCGATGGAACAGTTAATGAAATAGCTAATGCAATTCTGACCCAAAGCGTAATAGATTCGGTCGAAATAACCTTAGGCTCTATCGGAACAGGTACCGGAAATGATTGGAGAAAAACGGTAGGGATTCCAAAGGATTACGAACAAGCAATAAAGGTTATCAAGGAAGGGAAGTATATCTTACAGGATGTAGGAAAAGTTAATTATTTTCAAAATGGCCAAGAAAAATCACGATTTTTTATAAATGTTGCAGGAATGGGTTTTGACGCAGTTGTTACTTATAAAGCTAATTCAAGAAAAAAGCATTATTTCAAAAAATTTGTTTATTTCATTAATTTATTTAGTACGTTATTCTCATTTAATGATCCGTATATTGAAATTAAAATCGATGGCAAAAAGGTTTATGAAGATAAAAGCTTGACTTTAAATGTCGGCATCTGTAAATACAGTGGTGGTGGAATGATGTTTACTCCAAATGCAATATATGACGATGGATTATTTGATATAACCGTTATTGATAAAATTTCGATTTTTAAGATTTTAATTAATTTAAGAAAAATATACGATGGTTCTTTTATAAACAATGATGCTGTAAAAAATTTCAAAGCTAAAAATGTAGAAATAACATCCAAAGAAAAACTATACTTAGAAGTAGATGGAGAATCCTTAGGCCATTGTCCATTTTATTTTAAAATATATCCAAAAAGACTTAAGGTGATAGTGAGTTAATAATAAGTAGGTTTTTTATAAGAATTAGGGTAATGCTACAAAAATTACTGTGGCATTACCCTAATTTATTTGTTCGAAACTTTAAACAGGAACTTTAGCTACAAACTTTCGTTTTTACATACTAATTTCTACAAAAGACTGAATATCTTCTACTCTTACTGGTTTATATTTGTTTATATTTATCTTTCCTTCATTTGCCAGATTTTTAACCAATTCGTGAAGATCTTCATCCCATTCATTTCCTATTATCTTCCAATTATTTTCAAAATCAGGAGTGAGAACGCCTTTTTTAACTTCAATAATATATTTTTCGATTAATTTTCTCATATCTCCTCCACTTATCGCTGAAAATTCTGGCATATCCTCCGTTCTTCCTAATAATTTTGGAAGTTTTTCTCCTTCTTTAAAAATTGGTCCGTAATTCAGTAATTGCGTATTTGCTCTGTAATTGTTTACCGCTAAAGTCAATACATCATCGTCTTTGATAGGTGTACCGTCATTTTTCCTTAGATTAACGATTCTTTCTCCAGCAGGCTTAGATATATCAATTTCATAAGAAACACCCTTGAATATATCATAGTTGTAGCCAGGGATTTTTTGATTAAAAGATATAGTTAAATCTCCAGAGCTAAATTGATTGTAAAAAGCTACAGACCATTCCATATATCTTTTGAGCTGAGCTCCAGTTACTTCAAGAACATACAAAGTGTTATCGTATCTGTAAATTAAGGATATATCAGATCTTTTTATTGGACCTTCCTTTATGTTGGCATCTTCTCTGAATGGTGCTGCACCTGATACGTCAATTTTTTTGCCTATAACCTGTTCACCATAATACATTTGAACAGAATTTATCAAATCTATCATAGCAGTTGGTTGAATCCAAACCTGAGGAATTCCTTTAATTTCGTCCTTAGGTACCAAATCTCCGCCTTTTAACTCACCAATAACTTCATTAGCATAATCAAGAGCTTTATAATGAAATGGCTGCAATTTTCTTTCTAATTCTTTGTCAGACAAAACAGTTCCACTTGAAGTTTTTACGTCAAAATTGTTTGAACTTTTGTCTATTATAGTATATTTATCTCCTTCTTTTTTAAGGGTTAAAACAACTTGAGATAAAGTCCTTCCCCAGTTCCCAGGTTCCACTATCAAAGTACCGTTTAATTTAACTTCTTGAGTAATATCGTTTTCTTCTTCATCAAAGATTTTCCCATTAATTGATTGATACAATTTACCATTATAGTAATAAGTTTCAGAAATTTTTTGGTGAGCATGCCCTAATATCACAACATCTAAATCTGGAGAAGCTTTTAAAATATCTATTGCTCCAGAACCGTAGGTCCCATATTCCTGATCGTATCCCAAATGGAACGCACCTACAATAACATCCACCTTACCCTTTAATTGGGCAACAGCAACTCTAACTTCATCAACAGGATCTACAACAATATAATCTTTTAAATTAGCTGCATCCCATCTTGTAATGTTTGGTGTAACCATTCCTATTATCCCAACTTTTATTCCATCATTAGTTGTAACTATTTTATAAGGGGCAGCTAATCTTGTTCCATCAGGATTATATACATTCCCACTCAAAACAGCATCATAGCTCCAATCTCCTGGAATAAACTGTCTCATAATCTTTTTAAGAGTAGGCACTCCATAATTAAATTCATGATTCCCAAGAACCCATACATCATATTCCATTTCATTCATAGCAAAAACCATGGGATGAAGGGCGTCTTCAATAAAGATGTTTGATAAATTTTCTTGAATCGTATCACCATTGTCGATTAAGATAGTATTGTTAGGATATTTGCTCCTTAGCTCTTTAACGATCGTTGCCACTTGAGCTAAACTCCCACTGTCGTTAACCTGATTTAAAGCATAATCATAAGGCAGAAAGCGCCCATGCAAATCAGAAGTGGCTAAAATTTGTAATTCTATGTAATCATCAACTGCAAAAGCAATAGAAAAAATACTTAGACAAAAAACAATTAAAAATAAAATACTTTTTTTGACCTTACTCTTCACAAAAATCACCCCTTCCTAAGAATAATTTTTTCGAATTCGGTACTTGTCCGCTTCATTTTTAAAGTATAAAATAAAATTATAAATACTTTTTTTTAATTTAATAAAAAATATAAAAGTTTTATTAAGAAGTATATTATAAAGAATATTTCAAAGAAAGTCAAATGTGAAATTTAAAAGTAGTAGAAAGATAGAAAGGAGTAATTTCATTTTGAAGCAATTAGAATAAGAAAGCTTAGTTTTTTAAAGTAATAATTTAATAAAAAATAATACCAAAAATTCCTGTTGCTAAGATAATAATTATTGGGCTTATTTTGGTAAATAGCAAGGCTAACAACACTATTAAAAAAATGAGAAAGTTTGTTAAATTGGAAATATTAGTCATACCAATTGTAAAGGCTGAACCTAAAATTAATCCTATAACAACAGGTTTCAAAAATTTAAGGATATTTTGTTGAATTATGCCATTACCGTTTTTAAAATACTGAGCAATGAATAGACCGATTATCAAGGAGGGAGTGACTACTGCCAAAGTTGCAACCAACGCTCCTAAAAAACCAGCCACTTTGTATCCAACAAAAGTAGCGCTGTTTATAGCTATTGGTCCGGGAGTAACTTCCGCTATAGCTATTAAGTCAAGAAATTCTTCTATACTCATCCAATTTTTACGTTCTAAATGAGTTTGTATAAGTGGAATCATTGCATATCCTCCACCAAATCCAAATAGACCAATTTCAAAAAAAGAAAAGAACAAACTTAACAAAGTTCTCATAACTTTAATCTCCTAATCTTTATTTTTCTTGTTCATTCCCGCAAGAGTACCTATGATAAAAGTTATTACTATTATATAAATAGGATTTATTTTGAGGATTCCAGTTAGTAAAAATGATCCTAAAAAAAACAATAAAACTATATATGACCATTTTATCGATTTCGATAAACTAATTGCAGCATACACAATTAAGGCAGCTATTGCCGGTCTGATACCTTCAAAAGCACTTTCTAAAATAGAAAGGCCCCCACTTTTCGTGAGAAGAATAGCTATTAATAATATAATAATAAAAGACGGAACAGAAACACCAATCATGGATATTATTGCCCCTAAAATGCCTTTTATATTATATCCAACCAAGATAGACATATTAATAGCTACCGCTCCAGGAATAGTTTGTGTCAAAGATACAGTATCAGAGAACTTGTCTTTAGAAAGCCATTTTTTATTTTCAACAACTTCTTTTTCCATTAGGGGAATCATGGCATATCCTCCCCCAAAAGTGAAAAGTCCAATTTTCAAAAAGGTGACAAATATCTCTATAGTTTTTATAAAGTCTTTTTGTTTTCTCATTATTATGCAACCTTCTCAAAGATTTAATTCTGTAAAAAACCTAAAATGATCTGCTCTTATTAAACTTTCTCTGAATTCAACTAATCGATCGTCAGGATCATAAGTGTACCTCGTAGTCTGAAAAAGAGGTATATTTTCTTCGATTTCTAAAAGTTCCTGTGCTTCAATAGAAGGTAAAGTAGGCTCAAGATATTCTCTTGCTTTTACGCATCTAATTCCTTCTCTTTCAAGTAAGTCGTATAGTGATTTAGATTCGAGCTTTTTCTTATCAATTTTTTTAAAATATTCACATGGAATATAGGAAGTTTCTAAAATAAGGGGAATTTCACCAACTAATCTTAATCTAGTTATTTCCCATAACTCTATTTTTTTATATTCTCCTAAGTCTTCTAACCCTTCTTCCTTTCTAATAGAAATAAGTTTTGTTTTTGAATTTTCAAGCTGAGTTGCTATGCTTTTTCCAAAGCTGTAAAATTTTAGCAAGCTTTGTTCCCAAAACAAACTTTGCACTTTATAACCTTTTCCTTGATAACTTTTTATGGTACCTTGTTGCTTTAACAAGCTTAAAACTTTTCTAATAGTTGTTCGTGTTACATGAAACTCTTGTGCTAACTCATTTTCCGATGGAAGAAAGGAATTTAAAGGATATTCACCATCATATATGCGAGAAGTTATTTCGTCTGCTATTGTTTTATATATGGGTAATTTATCGTCTGACATCTGGTTACACCCCTCCTATTAAGTACACAAGTTTGTGTATACAAGTTTGTATACACAAAGTATATCAAAAAAATAAAAGTAAGTCAAGTATTTCGAATACAAAATGAAAAGACGTTATAATTATCATCGAATCTTTATTTTTATTAACTAAAATTAGAAATTTAAATAATTATATTATCTTTGTTTTCTTATGGAGAAATTTTATACAAAACATTAGTTTACTGATCAAGCCGGTTCCCGGTAACTGTAATCTCAACTGTAAGTATTGCTTTTACAACGATATATCAATTAAAAGGGAAAAACAGTCTTATGGAAAGATGAATTATATAGAACACTTGAAAATGTTGTTAAAAAGATTATTGATTATTTTGATTATGCTTGTACTTTTGCATTTCAGGATAGAAAATTTCAATGAAATATTAAAAAATCAAAAAGGTCAAAGCTTTGTTTTATCTTCAATGAATATACCAAATGAATGTAAGAATTGTGAATGGTATTCTCTATGCAGAAATGGATGTAAAAGATATAGGTACGAAAATGGGAAGTATTACTATTGTGAATCTTATAAAGAGTTTTTTAATTATTCATATAGTTAATTATTAGAAATATTGAAGTCGGTATTTTAAGTTTTAAAAGAATTACATGCTCATTCATAATTACAATACTCAAAATAATTGTGTGTCTTTTTTATAAAATTTATGAAAAATTAAGAAAAAAATATTTAATTATATTTAATCACTCGTAATTATTTTTAATCATCTGTAATCGTTGATAATCACATTTTTATTTTTTAAATTTTTGGATTATAATTGTTTGTATAGAAAACAAACTAATATCTGAGGTGATTCTTAAATGCCTTCACAAAAATATTCTAATAAAAAAATAAAAAACAATAATCTAAAATTAGTTCTTATGGAAATCCTTCAAAATGGACCTATTTCACGTGCTGATATTTCAAAAAGAACTCATCTTACTAGATCCACTGTTTCACAATTAGTTGAAAAACTAATTGAAGAAGGACTTGTTAAGGAAATGAATAAAGAAGAAAAAAAAGAAGGACCTGGTAAAAAAGCTATCTTGCTTAGTGGAGAGAATGAAAAATTTTATGTTATTGGTTACGATTTAACAATCACTAATTCTAAGTTAATAGTGATGAATTTAAAAGGAGATATAGTGAAAAAAAGTTCTTTTTTGCCTTTAAAAGAATTGATATCAATTCAAAATATTGAATTGATAGTGAAATCGTTTTATAAATCTATTGAAAGTATAAAAAAAGAATTAAACATTTCTAATGATGCAATAAGAGGCATAGGTGTTGCTTTACCTGGTTTAGTTAGTCATAAAAATAAATCTATTTCTTTTACCCCAAATTTGGAGCAATACTTTGATTTTCAATCTATAGAAAAATTTTCTGAAAAATTAGATATACCTATAATAATAGATAACAATGCAAATATGAAGGCTTTAGGAGAACTCATTTATGGAATAGGCAAAGAATTTAACAATTTTTTATTTGTAAATGTAAGTTATGGAATTGGAGCTGGCTTGATAATAAATGGCCAATTATTTAGAGGAAAATATAATTTAACGGGAGAAATAGGACATGTAAAAGTGGTAGAAGATGGTGATGTTTGCAGTTGTGGTATGAGAGGTTGCTTAGAAACCTTTTCTTCTGTAAGAAGCATAGTAAAAAAATATTATGAATTGTCTGGAAAAAATTTAGATAAAAAGTTTAACATCGATACAATTGTAAAAAAAGCAAGAAAAGGCGATGAAATAGCTATTAAAATAATACGAGATTCGGGATTTTATCTTGGAAAAGTTATAGGTAATACCCTAAATATTATAAACCTCGAAACTGTAGTATTTGGTGGAGAAATCATTGAATATTGGGATATTCTTGAAAATGATTTTTATAGAGGACTAAATGAAACAGCATTAGATTTGGTAAGAAAAAATATAACTATACAACTATCTAAACTTGGCGATGAAATAACAGCTATAGGAGCAGCTTCTATTGTTTTAGAAGATATATTTAGATGAGAATAAGTAGGAATTTTAGAAATGATAATTTTCTAAAAATAGAATTTTGAATTTAAAATGGATCCAGGTTGGAGTTCTCTCCCTTTTCCTTCAGTTCAAGTACCAAAAAGTTAAAAAAATAGGAATTAATAGGGATTATAAACAGAGAGGTATTATATAAAAATTCAAATCTAAAACATATATAAAATAAGGATTTTGGAATTTCTAAAGCGGGTATACTTTACTTTAAAAGGAGGTTTTATTATGGCATTGAGAAAAGTTTTTAGTTTGATGGTATTGATGTTAGTTGTGGTTTTTGCAACAGCTCAGGTATCTATAGAAATTGGTTTGTCAACAAGAGAAATAGGGGCTGTAATGGATGAACATATTGCAAATTTCGAAGCTCAAAATCCAAATATAAATATCAAATGGTTAAAAGTTCCAGGAGTACCTGGGCAGCAACATAGCCAGTATGTAACTTTGTTTTTTGGGAAAAGCGATAAACCTGACATCATAGCAATGGATATTATTTGGCCAGGCGAATTTGCTTCAAGAGGATGGTTGGAACCTCTTGATAGATTTTTCCCACCATCTGAGCAAGGAGAGTTTATAGAAAATATGATAGAAGCGGCAAAATACAATGGAAGTGTCTATGGGGTGCCATTATATATTAATGGACTTCATTTCTATTATAGGACAGATTTATTAGAAAAATACGGTTTTAACCCTCCGGATACGTGGGAAGAAGTTGTTAAGCAAGCTACTTATATTGTTGAACATGAAAATGATCCTAACTTGTATGGATATATAAGTATGTGGGGGAAAATAGAAGGACTTTTTATGAACTATTTACAGTTCCTATGGGGCAAAGGCGGAGACTTTTTCGATGAAAACGGTAATTTAAATATAACAAGTAGGGAAGCAATTGAAGCTTTACAATTCATGGTGGATATGATATACAAATATAAATTAGCTCCTCAAAGTATTGTAACATATACTCCTGATGATGCAAGAATTTTATTTCAACAGGGAAGAGCAGTTTTTATGGTTGTTCAAGATTTTGTTTGGCCAATGTTAACCGCTCCTGATTCTATAGTACGTGACAAAGTTGATTTTAAAAGGGTTCCATACTTTGAAGGTCACCCTGATACATATACAGTATGTTTAGGTGGTTGGTTATTAGGTATTAATGTAAATTCAAAATATAAAGAAGAAGCATGGAAATTTATAGAATATTTAACCTCTCATGAAGCACAGCTTAAGACCGCAGTTGTAACTGGTTCCCTACCTACAAGAAAATCTGTATACGATGATCCAAAATTACTTGAACAGTTCCCTACTGCAAATAAACAATTTGAAGATTTTATGGTAGGTAACGTTCGGCCATCAGCACAGTTAGGAGAAACCTATACAAGAGTTTCTGAAATAATGCAGCAAGAGATTCAAGCCGCTTTACTTCGTTTGAAAACTCCAGAGAAAGCTTTAAATGATGCCGCAAAACAAATAGCTCCTTTACTGAAATAACTAATGTTGGGCCCTTAGATTTTTTCTAAGGGCCACCTTTGGGAGGTATGTGAGGGTGAGTAAAAGAACAGGGTTACTATTGATATTACCTGCTTTTATTATTTTAATAGCTATTTTTATTGGACCAACCATTTATACTATTGTATTAAGTTTTTCTTCGTATTCTATGTCAGGAATTCAATTTGTTGGGATGAACAATTTTATTAGATTAGTGAATGACCCTAATTTTTGGACCTCTTTTTTCAATACGTTAATCTTTGTAGGAGTAACCGTTCCTATAGAATTGGTTTTAGGTTTCGTTTTAGCTTTAGTTGCAAATAGAGCTATTAAAGGCAGAGCTTTAATAAGAGTAGCCTTGCTTATTCCATGGGCTTTACCAGCTGCGCTTGATGCTTTAGCGTGGAGATGGATGTACAATACAGATTATGGTCTATTCAATTCTATATTGATCAATTTAAGTATCATAGATAATCCAATTAATTGGTTGGGACAAATACCTTTAGCTATGATTTCGATGATGATAGAATCGATTTGGAAAACAAGTTCCTTCATGGCTTTACTTATTTTAACAGGTTTACAAACTATTCCTTCCGAATTATATGAAGCAGCTAAAATTGATGGAGCCTCAAGTTGGCAGTCTTTAAGGAAAATTACAATTCCTTTAGTTATGCCTTCAATAATGGTTTCCTTACTTTTTAGAACTGGTGACGCTTTCAGAGCGTTCGAATTACCTTATAATTTAACAGGTGGTGGCCCGGTTAATTCTACTATGACTTTATCAGTTTATGCTTACAATAATTTTTTCCAATATCTTGATTTTAGCTACTCTTCAACTGTTGCTCTTGTTCAGTTTTTAATATTACTCGTTTTGGCAGTATTTTATTTAAGAACTTTAAGGTGGGATGTCTATGAGTAAATCAAAAATTTTTAGGATATTTGACTATATTATTGCAATTGTTCTGGTTTTATTTTCTATATTTCCAATTCTGTGGTTACTTTTAACCTCATTAAAACCTACAAGTGAAATTTATAGTTGGCCAATTAAATATTTCCCATCAAAACCTACTTTTCAGAATTATATAAATCTTTTACAGAGAGGTGATTTTGGAAGATACTTTTTAAACAGTGTTATAGTTTCTGGAAGTGCCACCATTCTTATACTAATAACGGGGACTTTAGCTGCCTATTCATTTGCAAGGATTAATTTTAAGGGGAAAAGAACTTTGATGATGATTATTTTGGCACTACTACTATTTCCATCCGTTGCCGTTGTTCCACCATTGTTCTTAATTTTTAGAAATCTTGGTTTAATAAATACTTATATAAGTTTAATATTAGGACATACTGCTTTATATCTACCTTTAGCAATATGGATCTTGACAAACTATTTTAGAACTCTACCAAGAAATATTGAAGATTCAGCATTAATTGATGGTTGTACCCCGATACAGATGATTTTTAGAATCTTGCTACCTATGTCTTTGCCGGGATTAGTTGCAGCAGGTTTGATTACTTTCGTATTTTCTTGGAACGAATTTCTTCTTTCGTTAGTTCTATTATCAAAAAATGAAATGAGAACCGTTGTTGTAGGCATCTCTTTATACCCTGGCGAATATTCATTCCCTTGGGAGCTAATTAGTAGTGCTATAATTTTGGCAATTATCCCCATAATCTTATTAACTTTACTATTTCAAAAATATATAATAAGCGGTTTAACTGCTGGAGCAACGAAATACTAAAATACTAAAAATAAGGAGACATTTCATGAAGAATTAAACATTAAAATTTTGATAAAATATAAATTTTATAATTTATAAAGACAGTATATTAAAAACTAAACGCTTTAGAAATAAAAATTTTCGAAAAATAAGCTTTTGAATTTAAAATGTGCCCGGGGCGGAGCCCTCTCCACCTTCCTTAGCTACAAGTAACGAGAATCAATATTATATAATAATTCAAATTTAAAACATACATACAATAATAAGAAGTTTAAAATTTACAAAGACAGTAAAATTTAAAAATTAGGGAGGTTATATTATGAAAAACACTTTTACATCTAAATATTTTGCAAATTTACCTTTGTTTGACCCTGTAGAAGGAATAATGATAAAAGAACCTTATGGCAAAGGAAATGGTTATTGGGTTGGAGCACCGTATGTTTTTTATGATCATATACTGAATAAATTCTTTTTGTATTATAGAATAAGGAAACCTAAACCTATCAGAGGTGGCGAAGTTAGAATTGCTCAAAGTGATGATGGAGTAAAATTTGATGATATTTTGACAATAAAAAAGGAACAGTTAGATAGCGAGTCCATCGAAAGATCTTCTTTTTTAAGATGTTTAGATGGAGTTTATAGAATGTATATAAGTTATGTAGACCCCCAAACAAGAAAATGGCGTATCGATATGATGGAAGCAAACCATCCTAAAAATTTCAAGGTAGAAAATAGAAGAAAAATATTCACTGCGGAAGATTTAGGCATTGAGGGAATAAAAGATCCTTATGTTTTTATTGTAGGGAGAAAGTATTATATGATAGTAAGCTATGCCGAAGCTCTTAAAAATCCTTCTCCAGATATCCAAGAAAAGCTTCATCAAAATGGAGACGTTTACACAACCGGACTTACAAAACATCCTACAGGTCTTGCAACGAGTTTGGATGGCATAAATTGGAAATGGGAAGGTAAGATATTAGAAGTATCTGAAAATGGCTGGGACAAGTATCAAGCACGTATAAATTCAGTAATTTATGTTCCTCCTGTTTTCATAGGTTTTTACGATGGAAGCGCATCAGAAAAAGAAAATTATGAAGAAAGATGCGGACTATGTATGAGTTTTGATTTAAAATCATTTGAAAGTATTACTCCTAATGGGCCAATTTTAGAATCTCCATATAGCACACATTCTGTAAGATACGTAGATTTCTTAGAGAAAGACGATGAAATATGGTATTATTATGAATTTGTTAGAGAAGATGATGCGCATGAGTTGAGGTTAGCAAAAGTAAAAAAATAGAAAAGATGAAAATACTTTTTATAGCTATAAAGATGAAAGAAAAATATCAACAAGTATTTAAATAAACCTAAAAGCCCAGAAATGGGCTTTAATTATTTTTATCTTTATCTTTTTATCATTTTTAGTTTGAAAAACTCTTCTCTGTCAAGTTCTTCCAATGTATCTTGAATAAATTTGATAGATTGTTTCAATTGGGGTATTACTATATTTTCGAGAGCCGAAACTCTCTTTTTAGTCTTTTGAGCTTCATAAGCAAGCTTGTAAACTTTATTTTCTATCATGGCAGCCTCAATAATTAATGACAAAACTGTTTTAAACGATATATATGCTTCATCAAGAGCGGCATCTGTCCTGTATATTTCATAAGGTATTTCTATTTTTGGTTTCTCTTCTCTAAAGATCTCAGGGACTTCTACTCCCATAACACTTCTAAACCTTATTTTAAGCTCTTCGTATTCGGGAATTCCATCAGCATATTCTTCCACGTTTTCAATGCCAAGATCTAAATTAGCTAATTGTAGAGCTTCATAAGCTTTAGCAAATATAATCAATATTCTTTCTTGAATTTCTTTAGCTTGTTCTATTAGATCAACCAATTCTTTCATTATAATATTTCTTTTTCTTTCTAACAAGTCATGGCCTTGTTGAGAAAATTGATATTGTTGTTTTAAATTTATTAAATTGCCTTTTGTAGGAACTGTCTGATCAAAAATCATTTTCTCATCTCCAAAAATTACTTTTTAACATAATATTTTTCAATATATTCTTTTTCAATCCTTGTTAATTCTGAATCAGGAAAAATAGAAAGTACTTGCCATGCTATATTAAGCGATTCTTCTAAAGACCTTTCTTCTTCAAAGCCTTGGTTTAAAAATGTATTTTCAAACTCTTCTCCAAATTTCAAATAAAGTTTGTCAATCTCTGAAAGGTCATCTTCACCTATTATAGAAGCAAGCGATCTTATCTCAAAAACTCTTGAATAACAAGCAAATAGTTGTGAAGCTACAGAAGGATGATCTTCTCTTGTATATCCTTTACCAATTCCATCTTTCATTAATCTTGATAAAGAAGTTAAACTGTTTATAGGAGGATATATGCCTTTTCTAAAAAGCTCACGCGATAAAACTATTTGGCCTTCGGTAATGTACCCTGTCAAATCTGGAATAGGGTGAGTTATATCATCATTTGGCATCGTTAAAATAGGCAATTGAGTTATCGATCCAATCTTATCTTTTATTATTCCGGCTCGTTCGTAAAGAGAAGCCAAATCTGAATAAAGATAGCCGGGAAATCCTTTTCTTCCAGGTAATTCACCTTTATAATTTGATAGTTCCCTCAAAGCTTCACAATAATTAGTCATATCATTTAAAATAACCAGCACCTGATTACCAAGTTCAAAAGCGAGATATTCAGCTGCTGTTAAAGCTATTCTCGGAGTTGCGATTCTTTCAACTACCGGATCACTTGCTAAATTGAGAAATACAACCATATTTTTAATTGCTCCGCTTTCTTCGAAACTTTTAATTATAAAATTTGCATCGTCTTTCTTCAATCCTATAGCAGCAAACACAACTACGAAGTCTTCTTGAATCGTTAATTTAGCTTGCTTGGCAATTTGTACTGCCAATCTGTTGTGTGATAATCCATTTCCTGAAAATATGGGTAGCTTCTGTCCAATGATTAAAGTCAACATTATATCAATTACGGAAATTCCTGTTTGAATAAAGTTTCTTGGATACGTTCGAGAAACAGGATTTATAGCTGAACCGTTAATATCTGCTGTTTTTAAAGGAAGTATTTCTCCTAAATTATCTATTGGTTTTCCTAAACCATTAAAAGTTCTTCCTAAAATGTCAGGAGACAGATTAATCTGTTGAGGTTTCCCTAAAAATTTAATTTTCGCATTTTTTAAAGAAAGACCTTGTGTCCCTTCAAAAACTTGGACTACAGCCATATTCTCATCAACCATTATAACCGTTCCCATTCTTTTTTCATTGCCTTGTTCTATTTCCACAACTTCGTTGTATCCGATATTTTTTGTGTTTTCAATTATAATAAGAGATCCTCTAATCTCAGAAATCTCTTGGTATTCTTTTATTGGCATTTTTCACCTCTTAATTACTATATTCCCTTTCAAGATCTTCAAAATGTTTGTTTATTAAATTTTCAAAGTTATAAAATTCTTCGGTATTTTTTATTTCCTCTTTCATAGTTAACAATTTGGACACTATTTCCGCAGGTAAAACCTTTGTGAAAGCTACCGATTTTTTGATAAAATCGGTTGCTTTATTGTAAACATCAATAACAATTTTAAGAAGCCGAAATTGTTTTTCTAAAGGACAGTATGAGTCAACGTCACTAAAAGCACTTTGCTGTAAAATCCCAATTTTTATTATCCTTGCAATAGATACTATAAGTTTTTGGTTATCTGGTAAAACATCTTCTCCAAGGATTTTTATAGTTTGTTGTAAAGCATCGTCTTGACTCAAAAGTTCCATGGCTTTTCTTCTATAGTGATCCCAATTATCTGATATATTTTTTGTAAACCATTCTTTTAAATCTTCAGCGTATCCACTATAACTGGTAATCCAATTTATTGAAGGGTAATGTCGAGCATAAGCTAAGTTCCTATCCAGCCCCCAGAAGCACTTAACAAATCGGGTAGTATTTTGAGTTACAGGATCCGAAAAATCTCCACCTGGAGGTGATACAGCACCTATTATCGTTAAAGAACCACTTGTACCGTTTAAATTTTCTGTTAAGCCTGCCCTCTCATAAAATTGACCAATTCTAGAAGGAAGATAAGAAGGGAACCCTTCTTCAGCAGGCATTTCTTCTAGACGTGCAGATAATTCTCTTAACGCTTCTGCCCAACGTGATGTTGAATCAGCCATTATTGCAACGTTATATCCCATATCTCTATAATATTCAGCTATTGTTACTCCTGTGTATATAGAAGCCTCTCTCGCAGAAACAGGCATATTAGATGTGTTAGCTATTAATACTGTCCTATCCATCAGCGGCGAATCACTTTTAGGATCTTTCAAATTTGGAAATTCTTCTAATACCTCTGTCATTTCATTTCCACGTTCTCCACAACCAATATATACAATAATGTCTGCATCTGACCATTTTGCTAATTGATGCTGTGTTATAGTCTTTCCTGTACCAAATCCGCCCGGTATAGCAGCTGTACCTCCTTTACTTATTGGAAAGAAAACATCTATAACTCTTTGCCCAGTAATTAAAGGTATATTTGGTTCAAGTTTGCTTTTTATAGGTCTAGGAATTCTCACAGGCCATTCGTGAAACATCTTTATTTCTTCAACTCCATCTTTCGTCCTTATTTTTGCTAAAGTATCTAAGATTCTATAGGTGTCGTTTTGTTTTATCTCTACTATTCTTCCACTCAAATTGGGAGGAATCATAATTTTATGAACTATATTCTGTGTTTCTTGAACTTTTGCAATTATATCTCCACCCTTTACAGTTTCCCCAGCTTTTTTTAGAAACGTCACTTCCCATCTTTTTGAGATATCTAAGCCAAATTCTTCAATTCCCCTTCCAATAAAAGATCCTGTTCTTTCTTCTAATCTGAACAAAGGTCTTTGAATACCATCATAAATGTTTCCAAGAAGCCCGGGCCCTAAAGCTACAGACAACATCTTCCCTGTTCCTTCAATGGGCTCAGAAGGTTTTAACATCGAAGTCTCTTCATAGACTTGTATAGTAGCAATGTTCTCATCAATCGATATAACTTCTCCTGTTAAGTGTAATTTTCCTACCTTAACCATCTCATTTATAAACAACTTTTCAGTATCTTCGACTTTAACTTTAACTACAGGTCCGTTAATTTGTTGAATGTACACTAAATATCACCTACTTCCTCCAAAACAAGCCTAACAATTTCATTTTTATTTTCTTCAAAATAAGAAGATATTGTATTATTAATGCTAAAATGTCTACTTTGTAAAATAATTCCACCTTCAATATTTTCTTCTACTTGAACGTTATGATCCAAAACTATAGATTTTACAATCTCATAGTCGTTTTTATTGCATAGAACTGTAAAATTCTCTTCTACTAAATTTTCAGCGCTTAAATATAATTTTTGATAAAAAAGTTTTTTCTTTGATGGCTCTAAATTTAGCAGTTCATTTTTTATTAACTCTAATATATCTTCTATTAAATCGTTTTTCCTTTTTGATCTTTCTTGTCTTATTCTTAAGTCATATTTTGCCTGTGCTGTTTTTATTATATTTTCAGCTTTTTGTCGTGCTTCTTCAATCTTTTGCTTTTCATAATTTTTTATTTCTTCTTCAATATTTTTTTGTGCTTCTTCTAATTTTTGCTGATAATAACTTTCTAATTTCTGATATTCTTCTTTAAATTTATTATCCAATAATTTAAGCATATTTTCTAATTTGTCGTTTATTTCATTCATTTATTCTCACTCCAATTGCTTCTTCTACATAATTTGTTATAAAATCTTTTTCACCGCGCCATCCGTGTCTATCGGGTATAAGGAAAATTAAAGGTAATTTTCCTGACAGTTTGTGATTTCGTATTTCTTGAGGTATTTTTTGGGCCGCCAATTCGGTAATTAGCAAAACACCTATTTCTTCTTCTTTTAAAGCGTTATTAAAAGCTTCTAATATTTCTTCTCTTTCATGAACAACCGTTCCTACAACCCCGCTCAGTCTTAAGCCGATTGCGGTATCTATGTTGTCACTAATTAGAAAGAATTTCATTCATTATATCCTCCCTAAGATCATAATAGAAATAATCAAACCATAAATAACAATTCCTTCGGCTAGTCCAACATAGATTAAAGTGCTCCCAAGTAGTTCTGGTTTTTCGCTTATTGCTCCAACAGAGGCAGATCCAACTACAGCGACTCCAATACCCGCACCTATTGCAGCTAAACCAGTAGATAGAGCCGCAGCCATTAAACCTAAACCAATATCATTTGTACTATCATTTGTGACATTTGCACTATCATTAGTAGTCCCAATTGTTTGGGCATATGCACTTGTTGGAAAAAAGCTGATTAAAGCAAAAATAATGATAACTGCGAAAATCGCTATATTTCCTCCAAAGATACTTTTTGCAAACCTTTTTGCCTTTGTTGTATTTTTAGTAAAGTAAAAGCCCAAAATAATTGTTATTATTGCCAGGCTTGATAAAGAAATAATATATCCCAAAGTCAACACCTCCACAAAATTTTTTAGATATTTATTTTATAAAAATCATAGTTTCTAAAGTTTTAATATTTTAAAACTTATATGTAATGGGTTTAAATTCCTTTCCATTGCCTTTAAAGAATTTCATAAAGAATTCATAATAATTTAGCCTTAATGTTTGGATGAATACTATAAGACCTTCTAAAGCTATTATTAAAATATTCCCTATGAGTAAAACAATAAAAGAAGCCGCAGGATTTTTTGCCATTTGAGACATCATATAAAAAGCTAAAAACAAACCTGCGTGGTTTAGAGCAAAAGCTCCCAACCTAATAAACGATAAGGTATTACTTAAATATCCTAAAAGTGATTCAAAAAGTTCAAAAAAACTACGAACCATTCTTTCTCCAAGCTTTCCTTTTTCAAAAACAACTCCTCTTATATATATAGCAAAAATTAAAGAAACAATGAATCCCAAACTAACTTTTGAGAGTATACCGTTTTTTAAATAATAGAATATAGTACCTATTGCAATCCAATATAAAGCAAGTCCTGAAAATCCGTTAGGATCGAATAAAACCTCGATCTTTTGTTTATTTTTAAGCTTATTTATAACGTTCAAGATCATAGCCAATGTAACTACTGATATTCCAAAATATATGGAGGTTAATAAAAAATAATCAATATTGTCCATAGGACGTTTCCATAATGAGTTAATAATATTTTCATATCCAAATATACTTCCATACAAAACACCGAAAATCATAGATGAAATTCCTGCACTTCCTAAAATGAAAAAAAAATCGCTTTTTCTTATTTTGTTTATAATAAATCCGAACAGTGACAGTACCAAGCCATGCCCTACATCTCCAAACATCATTCCAAAAAACAATAAAAACAAAACAGTAACAATAGGTGTAGGATCTATTTCATCACTGGAAGGAACACTGAACATTTTAACTATAAACTCAAAGCGCTTAAAAATCCCCTTGTTTTTTAAAAGAGTAGGAGCTTTTTCTTTAAAAGAATAGTCAAGCAACAAAGAATAACTGTTTGAATTTGAATAATCGTATAACTCAGAAAAAAATTCTTTTGTTGTCCAACCCGAAATTATGAAAAAATTCTCAGTAAATTTAAAATTTTGTACTAAATCATATATATTTTTCATAACAAAAACATAATCAGAGTATTGATAAATACTTCTACGATTCTCATAAAATAATTTCCTAAGCGACATATTCAAAATATTGATTTCATATTCTAAAGATTTTCTTTTATCTTGAAGTTGAAACAATATTTCTTCAGCTGTACCTTGATAGCCTTCAGGAATACTATATTCGACAAAATTTGCAAGAGAAAGCACTTTTTCAACTTGAACATTCGATTCATAAACAATAAAAATCCAGACGAAATTTTCCTCTTTTGTGATTTCTACAATCAAAATATCCATATCTTTAATACTTTCAAGTAACCTTTCATAATACGCACTGCTAATTTTACCGATTTTATATTTTAAAATATTCATTTGATGAAGATTCTCCAAATTGAAATTCAAACCTTTTAGTTTTTCGAAAAAATCCAAATGTTTTTCTAAAAGTTCATTTTTTTCTTTTAATTCATACATTTTTTCATTTATCTTTTGCATTTCGTTCTTTAAATTTTTTGAGAATTCTTCTATATCTTTTGAATTTATTTTATATGGAAAAGTCACTTCTTCTTTTTTAGGTTCTGGCTTTTTATCAACTGCACTAAAAATAGCTACAAAATTTTCATAAATTTCATTATATGGATTATAACTTTCGCTTTTTAGGTTCTGAAGGATTTGAGAGTCAACTATCTTTTCCAAAGGAATAATTTCAACACTTTTAGAATCAAGTATTTTTTTTGAAATTATTTCGAGATCATTCGTAGGTGAAATAAGAGTAAATGGCTTTAATTTTTCTTGCATTGAATCACTCCCCTGCCAAAAGTAAGAAATTTCGAATCTTTTCGTTAGGAATCTGATATCTTTTCCCTTCTATGAGTGTTACTAAATCTTTGTATTCATATTCTCGAAGGTATAAATATCCACTCATGGCAAAAAGACCGTTCATAGTATTCGCCATTAATTTTTTTGAATCTTCTAATAATATTTTATCGCATATTCTTTCTATTATGTAAGAAAAGATATTTTTATCCTTGTTTTTAAAATATTTTCCATAAAAAGAAGTCGAAATAACATTGATAAAATCTTCTACGCTTTCTGTATTAACAAGATTTTCAATATCATTTCTAGTTAATTTGAATGAAAATGGAAGTAAAAGGTTTAAAACTTCTTCTCTTGATAGTTTAAACAGAACTTTAGCTCTATATATCCATTGTACATTTATTAAGTCCATTTGTTCGAAAAACAAAAAACTTAAATTTTTTTTGAATTCTTTACTTTTTTCAAACTCTGCTTTTAGTAGCGAAAAGTACCAAAAGTCAAAAGTGTTTAGTAGATATTGTAACTTTTTTGTCTTTTGGTAATTGGAGTATGCAGAGTCTATCACAGATTTGTAAGCGCTATTTCTTAAAACATTCAATACATCGTCAAAAGTTTTCACAGAAATTAAAGAATCTAAATCTATTGTTTTATAAGGAACTGGAAAAAGCTTTTCTTTTTTTACATATTCGGGATGTTCGGCGTGAAGAGATCTTAGTATAAATTTTATATTTTCGACTTCAAATCTTCTAACTATTAATTTAAAAAGCTTTTGCTCTTTTATAGGAAGATAAAAATGAATGTGGTAAAAATCCTGAAGGATAGATTTTCTTAGTAATACTTCAACATCTCTTCTATGCAATAGAGAAACTTCCACATTTTCAAAGGATTTACTATAATGGGTATTGTTTTTTAAATACTCCACTATTTCTGTAACTGATGTTGTGTTTATTAAATTTTGATAGTCTATTTCATTAAGAATTTTCGAGTCTAAAGCTTTCACTTTTGTCATTAAACCAGGGAGTTTCATTCACACCAGCCTCGATTACGAAATCAATTTCTCAACGATCTTTTTTGCGATATCTTTTTTGTTTTTCTCTATTATTTCAAATTTTTTATTTATATTTAGTATATCTTTTTGAGTTTCTTCTAAAATCTTTTGAGCTTCATTTTGTGCTTTTTCTATGATCTCTTTGCATGTATTATCTATCTCTTTAATCTTTTCTTCTTTTTCTTTTTCTAATACAGAAATTTTACTTTTAAACTCTTTCTCAAAGCTTTCTTGAGCATCTTTTAATTTTTTATTAGCTTGCATTTCAGCATCAACAATTTTTTTAATTATCTCCTCACCAGACAATTCCATTTTATCACTCCTTGTAAACCAAGGTCTTTATCGATTTTTGAAAATATACAAAATACTATTATACTACTTTTAATTTGAAAGAAGTAAAATATCTGTATATTTTTATTTATAATTTTGGAAAATTATTTAAAAGAAATTTAATTATTATTTCGTGTATAGATGTGCAATATTTGTAGCAGCAAAAGAATAGGGCTTAGTTTTATAATCATAACCTAAACCTCTTATATAACCAGTTATAGAATAATAAACTTCTTTTGACTTCCCATTTAAACCTATATCAAGATGAATTTCTGGCTTCATCAACTTTAAAATTTTTTCTATAAATTCAGCCGTTTTTAAACTAATTTCAGCCTCTTTTATCAAGCGAGAATACATATCATAATATTTGCTTTCACGAGTAGTATAATAAAAATACGTTCCTCCAGATCCTATTCTGTAAACTACTATTGCAGTTGCATAAATTACGCTACTATTTTTAGCGTGGCTATCTGTACCAATCCATATTTTATAATTCCCTTTTTTTGAGAAGATTTCTATAAATTTTGGAAGTTCATATGGATCAACAAAACCTAATTTTGGATTTTTAAGGGTGAAAACTAACACCTCCAATTTGAGTTTAAGGTTACATTTCTAAAACATTTAAAGTATCTTTTTAATTATACCTCAAAAACAAGTTATTTTTATAAAGAATTTTTAATTTATGTTAGTTAGAACTTTAACATAGTGAAGAATAATATTTGATATAATTTTTCAAAATGAAATTTTTGAGTGGAGGAATATCTTTGGTTAAAGCCTTTCTTAATCTTATATTAGTTACTTTAATCTGGGGCTCTACTTTTCCTATTCATAAAATTGTTTTGACTGATGCTTACACTTTTCCATATCTGTTTGTCAGATTTTTTATTGCTTGTATACTCTCATTTATTATTTGGCGTAAGCAATCTTTTAAATACGGTGCTGTACTGGGTATTGTTCTTGGTATAGCACATGCTTTACAAACTTATGGTATAAATTTTACAGATGCTTCAAAAAGTGGTTTTATAACTTCTTTATACATTCCCTTAACTCCTATAATATCTTATTTAATTGAGAAAGAAAAACCAAATATAATTCAATGGTTATGTTTTCCATTAGCATTGGTTGGCTCTTATATGTTATTTGGCGGTATTTTAGGATTCAACTACGGTGATTTTTTAACCTTATTAGGAGCCGTATTATTTGCTTTGCATATTGTTCTGATAACAAAATTTTCAAAGATTGTGAAAGAAACTTCTCTTTTAGCTTATCAATTTTTGATTGCCTCCATAATAAATTTCTCAATGTCTTTTAATTCAAATTGGTATTTACCTTCATCAATTTGGTTAACTGCATTTTATACTTCTATATTTGCAACTATAATAGTTAACTTTATTCAGGTAAAATATCAGAAAGTCATAGGTTCTAATTCAACTGTACTTATTTTTATTGGAGAACCTATTTTTGCATCTTTGTTTTCTTTTATGTTTTTGGGAGAAAGGTTTTCTTTCATTCAAATTATTGGGGCAAGTATTATGATTTTAGTGATTATTATGACTTCGTTTTCTAACAAAATAGACAAATTTTTACGTCAAAAATTAAAACAAAAAAGTATTTCTATATAACGTTTTGAATCCTTTACAAATTCAAATAAATTTAGGTATTTTAGAAATGATAATTTTCAGAAATTAAGTTTTTGAATTTAAGATGGGTCCAGGGCGGAGCCCTCTCCCCTCTCGGTACAAGTACCGAAAAAGGTAAAGAAATTATGAATTAGTAAGGATTAGAAGTGGGGAGGTATTTTGTAAAAGAATCAACGCTAAAATATACATATAATAAAACGCTAAAATATACATATAATAAAGATTTATAATTTCTAAAGACAGTAAAATAAATTTTTAAGGAGGCATCTTGTGAGATATATTGATATTAGAAGCGATACTGTAACCCAACCAACTCAAGAAATGAGAGAGGCGATGTACAGAGCAGAAGTAGGAGACGATGTCTACGAAGAAGATCCTACGATGAAAAGATTAGAAAAATATGCGGCAGAAGTAATCGGAAAAGAAGACGCTTTATTTGTTCCGAGTGGGACTTTTGGAAATCAACTTGCGTTGTTTACCCATTGTGAAAGAGGAAATGAAGTGATATTGGATGACAGTTGCCATATCGTAATTCATGAAGTTGGTGCATCCTCAGTAATTGCAGGAGTACAGTTAAGAACGATAAAAAGCGAGAAAGGATTAATGTCTCCTAATGAAATAAAAAGTAAAATAAGAAAAGGAGAAGAAGATCTACACTTTCCATCTACAGGCTTAATATGTCTCGAAAACGCTCATTCTAATGGTAGAGTAGTTCCTTTAGAAAATATGAGAGAAATTTATAAAATTGCAAAAGAAAAAAATGTGCCTGTACATTTAGATGGGGCAAGAGTTTTCAACGCTGCTACTTATTTAAAAGTAGATGCAAAAGAAATAACCCAATATTGTGATTCAGTAATGTTTTGTCTTTCAAAAGGTTTATGTGCTCCGGTTGGTTCTGTTTTAGCTGGCAGTAAAGAGTTTATTCAAAAGGCAAAAAAGAAAAGAAAGTTGATGGGTGGAGGATTAAGACAAGCTGGCTTTTTAGCCGCTGCAGGATTAGTAGCTTTAGAAAAAATGAGATTTCGTTTAAAAGAAGATCATGAAAATGCAAAATACTTAGGTGAAAAATTAGCGAAGATCCCTGAAATACTTGTAAATTTAGAAGATATTCATATAAATATGGTCTTTTTTAAAATCAACAAAGAAATTGATGTTCAAAATATTGAAAGCTTCTTTTTGAAAAAAGGTATCAAGATAAATCCACCTGAAAACGGGGAATTCAGGTTTGTTACTAATTACTGGGTAAGCAGAAAGGATATAGAATATATAGTTGAAACTATGAGAGAATATTTAGGAAGTGTTTAAATATGCAGGAAAAACGGAAGGTTGTTGCTTTAAGGTATAAAAGCGGTATAGATGAGGCCCCTAAGGTGGTTGCTAAAGGGATGGAACTAATAGCTGAAAAGATAATTGAAATTGCGCAAAAAGAAAATATCCCAATCATTAAAAGCGAGAAGGCTGTAGAAGAGTTCTACGGATTAGATTTAGAAGAAGAAATCCCGCCTGAATTGTACGATATTGCAGCCGAAATTATCGCATTTGTCTATAAAATGGACAACAAATATCAGCTAAACGACTACAAAGATTATTGATTATTAATTAATAAACTCTAAAGATAGTACTACCGGATCCTGTCATCAAAGAAAAAATAGTACCTTTCTTTTGAGACGTTAATACTTTTTTTCTTTTCAATTCTGGATAGTCTTTAAATACTATTTGTTCAAAAACGTTAAACGCATTTTCTCGGGCAACTTTAATATTATTTTCCTTTAAAGCTTTATACAACACGTATGGATCTCCTTTGTGAATTATATTTTCCCAATTTTTATCTAATTTCTCATACGCTTTTTTTGTGTCTATACTTATACCCATAGGGAATAGTTCGATGTTTATTTTTAAAGGTTGGAGAAATTCTAAAATTTCTCCTTTGCCTTTTCCGATTGCCGTTCCACCTTTTAACAAAAAAGGAACGTCACTTCCTATATTCTCAGCTATTTTAACAGTATCGCTTTCCAAAATATTAAACTCCTTGCTAAGAAAACTCAATACAGCAGCAGCATCAGCACTTCCTCCTGCGACTCCTCCTCCAATGGGAAGACGCTTTATAAGTTTTATATTTAAATTGAAATTCGTTATTCCTGTCTCTTTTTTAAATGTGTCGATGGTTTTTTTTAGTATATTTTTATGCCAAGGTATCTGTAAATCAATGTTTGACTCAAAAAACTCTTTTTCAGAAAATTCTACAAAAATATCATCATACTCTTCAATAGATTGAAAAAGAGTCAATATATTATGATACCCGTCGCTTCTTTTATTTAAAACATCAAGGTATAAGTTAACTTTTCCAAAAGCTTTTATATACATTTTAAAACCTCTGTTAAAAATATATCTACTTGGAAGTTGTAAAACTATTTTAAGCCATTTAATAACAATGGAGCCAACTCTAAAAGGTAATTTTCCAGATTTTCGATCCTTTTTAAAATTATGTATTCAATCCCTGAATAATGAGACAATCCTATAAGCATATTTGAAATAATCTTTATTTCGGGATATTTTATCTCCTTTAGGTCTTTAGAATAACCTTCTTCGTATTTATCGTAATATTCTTGAGCAACATCATTAACGATAAACTCCGCTTCTCTTAAAATATAATAGTATTCACTATGATTTTCAAAAAATTTCAGAAAAAGATAAAGCCCTTGTAACTCTTTTTCTGCTCTATTCAAACCATTGTCTAAATTATAACTAATAAACCAGCGAGTTCTCTTACCAATCAACCTAACAATTTCACTTAAAAACTCTGTTTTACTATTAAAATGTATATAAAAAGTCCCAACAGAAAAACCGGCATTTTTTGCTACGTCATGAATGTCCGTGTTAAAAAATCCGTATTTCCCAAACAATTCTATTCCAGATTGTATAAGTCTTTCACGAGTATTTTCCAAATTAATTTCAAAAGGAATTATAAAATTCTCTTTAAATAAATTGCTTCTTATTTTTAAGTTTTCTTCAAAAAAACCGTTCATAATGATTTTTTTCACAATTTCTTTATCCGAAGGCATATTTTGATATAACGATCTAATAAGCAAAAAACGGATTCCAGAAATGAAATAAATATACTCAGAAAGAGTTAACTCTCTTTTGTAAATCTTTTCTGCTGATTTTTTATATATATCGTTTATCTTTCTATCAAACTCAGGAAAACGATACTGTCCTTCTCTAAAAATAGTTATTAATTTACTATATTCTTTTTTAATTTTGTGAATAGTATTTAAAAATTCTTCTAATCCATCTTCAATATCGACTACTTTTAAATATTTGAACTCTTCTTCCACTATTTCAATAAAATTTTGTAGTAATTTTTTGAAAAGTTCTTCTTTATTATGAAAATAAATGTAAAAAGTCCCGTTTGAAACATCTGCATTAGAGCATATTTGCGAAACTGAAACAGTTTCATACCAATTTTTTGAGAATAAATCCACAGCACTTTTCAAAATTTTTGTGTAAGCAGAGTTTTTGTTTTTTCTTTTTTTTACATGAATATTATCTTCTTCAACTTTCATAGTAATCACCGCTTATCTATTAAATATTTTCAAATTGTAATCTATACAAATCATAATAAATACCTTTTTTGTTTAAAAGCTCACTATGTGTACCTTCTTCAACAACTAAACCCTTGTGAACTACTATTATTCTATTAGAATTCTTTACCGTCGATAATCTGTGCGCTATTGAAATTATCGTAGCCCTTTGAGAGATCTTATTCAAAGCTTTTTGTATAAGGAACTCTGTTTCTACGTCTATATTTGCAGTAGCTTCGTCTAAAATAATTATCTTAGAATCAAACAATACCGCTCTTGTGAGAGCAATAAGTTGCCTTTCACCAGAAGACAAAGTGCTTCCTCTTTCAGTTATTATAGTATTATAAGCCTTAGGAAGTTTTGAAATGATTTCTTCAGCGTACACAAATTTTGAAACTTTTCTAACTTCTTCTTCAGAAATTGACTTATTAAACAATCTCATGTTTTCCAAAATTGTTCCAGAAAATAAAAAGACATCTTGGGGAACAACGGCTATTTTTTTACGAAGCATATTTAAATCATAATCATATAACTCTTTATCGTCTATTAATATTCTGCCTTCTTGATACTTATAGAGTCCGCTGATCAATTTAATTATAGTTGTTTTTCCTGATCCAGTTTCTCCTACTATAGCAACCCTTTCGTTCGGCTCAATTTTAAAACTTACACCTTTTAAGATTTCATTGTTACCATCATATGAAAACTTAACGTTTTCAAATTCAACTTTTCCCTTTTCAATTGTGGTATAAAGACCCTTTCCTAACTCTTCCTGTTTTTGATCAAAAATCTTGAAAATTTTCCCGGCAGAAGCAAAAGCATTTTGCATGATATCGTATTTTTCAGCAATATCGAATAAAGGTCTAAAAAACATGTCTATATATGCTGTAAAAGCATATATAGTACCAAAAGTAGTTTGACCATCTGTTAAAAGTTGTGAGCCAAACCATAATACCAAACTTAAAGTTAAATAGTTCAAAAGATTCATTAAAGGCCTAAAAATTGCAAAAACATACATTTGTTCTACATTTGCTTTATATAAATTATTACTCATATAATTAAACTCGTTTTTCTTTCTTTCTTCCTGATTAAAAAGCTTGGTTACAGAACTACCTGATAAATTCTCAGCCAAATAAGAGTTAAGTGCAGAAACTCTTGTTCTTACTTTATCATAGGCTCTTCTGTCAAATTTTCTAAATATAATAACTGCAATAATTATAACAGGAAACATTATTATTGTATATAAACTCAATTGTAAATCTAAAAGCATCATTAGAATTACCACACCTGTTATTATTGCTATATCTTTTAATAAGCTGGTAACGACATCACTAAAAAAATCTGAAAGGTTTTGAGTATCGTTAACAACTCTTGTTGTAACTTTTCCCGGTGGATTTTTTTCAAAATATTTGTATTCTATCTTCAAAATATGTTTGAATAAATCTTTCCTTATATTATATATAACCTTTTGGCCAACCACATTAGCATAGTATACTTGCCCATAATTCATAAAAAGTTGTGCAACTAACACAAAGATAAAAGTTATACTGAAAACCCTTATACGTTTAATAGCATCATCAAAGTAATGAGCATACTCAGATTCGTTGACTTGGATCATTTCTTGCGTTTGTCTATCTACCATGAAGTAATTGTTATCGATCTTTTTCAAAGAATAATTTCCCGTGTCATCTTGAACAAAATTCCCTTCATAATCTAAATCAAAAAAATATTGAACATTTATAACATTGTCTATGCCGTATCTTATTAAGTAAGGTAAAGCAAGTTCTATCACAGTGGCGATAGCTAAAGTTATAAATGTTAAAGCCAACAACATCTTATATTTTTTTATGTATGCCCACAACCTAAAGAAAGTCTTAAAATCACCTTCGCTTTTCTCTTTTTCTTCTAAAAAGATCTCTTCGTGAACTGATGCCATGACTATTCCCCCAATTTTTCTTCAATCAGCTGTTTTGTGTACATGGAATAATAAATCCCTTCTTTTGCCATAAGTTCCAAGTGACTTCCTTCTTCTACTATTCTGCCATCATCGAAAACAAAAATTGAATCCGAATCTTTTACAGCCTTCAACCTATGAGATATTACTATAAGAGTTTTACCTTTTGTTTCTACTCTCAAGTTTTTAATAATTTTTTCTTCTGTCTCAGTATCCACAGCAGACAAACAATCATCTAATATGATTACTTTAGCTTGTTTAGCCAAAGCCCTTGCTATAGTTACTCTTTGTCTTTGCCCTCCCGATAATGTTGCCCCTCTTTCACCAACTATAGTTTCATATTTTTGTTCAAGATTCATTATATCTTCATGAACGTTCGATATTTTTGCAAATTCTTCTACCGAATTTTCTAATTTTTCATCGGCAAAAGCTATATTTTCTCTTATCGTCATTGAAAATAAGAAGCTATCTTGGGGCACATAAGACACGTTGTCTCTGATAAACCTTCCATTGACATCGTTAATATCTTTACCATCAACGAATATCATACCTCTATCAACAGGATAAAGTTTTACTAATAATTTAGCAAGTGTAGATTTACCAGAACCTATCTTCCCAACAAAAGCAACCATTTCTCCTTCTTTTATATTCATATTAATTTGCTTTAAAACTTCACGTTGAGTATTAGGATATTTAAAAGTGAGATTCCTAATATCATAATTCCCCTTAAAATCAAATTCTTCTCGTGGAGGATCTTTAACCGAATTCTCTTGATTGAGAACTTCTTTAATTCTCTTTAAAGAAGCCTTTGATCTCTGAGTAAGGTTTACAAGATTGCCAAATGCCATCATCGGCCATATTAACATACCTATGTATTGATTAGCCATTATAAAATCTCCGAGTGTAATTTCGTTGCTTATAACCATCGGTCCACCAAAATTGAAAACAAATATCGTCGCTAATTGACCCACCATCATAGCTAAAGGAAACATTAGACCCCAAATTTTAACTAATTTTATATAGGAATTATAGAAATCTTGAGATTTTTTGTCAAAAATGTTTTCCATAATCTCATGGTTTGCGTACAATTTTACAACGTCAACACCCGCTATATTTTCCTCGGTTACATTAGATAGATCAGACGTAATCTCTTGTAACTCTTTAAACCTTCTATGTATAGCTCTTCCAAAAAACAAAGAAATAAAAGCTATAATAGGAAGAGGAAGTATCGAAATAAAAGTTAGCTTCCAATTAATAAAATTCCCCATAGCAAATAATGTCATTACAGTCATGACTAAAGTATCAACAAGCATAATTATTCCAAAACCCATTAAACGTTTTAAACTCAATACATCTGATGTAAACCTTGTCATTAAGTCTCCTGTTCTCCATTTATCAAAGAAGTCTTGATCTAAATCGATTATATGAAAAAACATTTTATTAAGCGTTTTGTATTCAAAAAGATTTGCAGCACCTATTATAGATATTCTCCAGAAAAATCGTCCAATTGCAAGACCAAAGGCTAACATTAAAATACTTAATATTAAAATTTTTATTTGTGCCAAATCAGGAGTTGTTGTATCTAAGATGTCCACTATGTTCCCAATTTGCCGAGGAATGAATATTTGGATAATATCAACAATTATTAAAAAAACTATGCCTATTAAGTATCTCCACCAATATTTTTTTAAAAATTCTTTGATCAAAAAATTCACCGTCCTGAAGTCTATTGCGAATTATAGTTTGGATTACTTACAAAATTATACCACTGATAAAAAGGAATATCAATATATTTTATAGAAAGATTATATGGTTTTATTTTACAAAAAAATAACAATAAATACTTTAGAAATGGTGATTTTTCAGAAAATAAGATTTTTAGAATTATTAAAGTGCGTATTGTATAATATAAGAACGTTAGAAATGAGAATTTTCTAAAAACGAAGTTTTGAATTTTAAATGGGTTCAGGGTGGAGCCCTCTCCCCTCTCTCGGTACATGTAGCGAAAAAGTTAAAGAGATTCACAGTTAGTAAGGATTAGATAAGAACTTTAGAAATGAAACATTTTTAAAAATAAGCATTTGAATTTAAAATGGGTTCAGGGCGGAGCCCTCTCCCCTCTCTCGGTACATGTAGCGAAAAAGTTAAAGAGATTCACAGTTAGTAAGGATTAGATAAGAACTTTAGAAATGAAACGTTTTTAAAAATAAGCATTTGAATTTATAACAGGTTCAGGGCGGAGCCCTCCCCCCCTCTCTTTAGCTACACGTAGCAAAAAATTAAAGAAATTCATATTTTGTAAGGATTAGAGCTGATGAAGTATTTTTAAAAAAAACTAAGCGTCAAAAAAATTATAGAATCTTAGCTTCATAATTTCTAAGGTGAGTATTGTATAATAAAACAAGAGGTGATTAAGTTGTTAGAAAGTTACGAAGGAATTCATAACTTTTGGTTTGAAAACGGAGCGAGTTCGGTTACCTTTTTGGAGTATGATGATGGATTAATAGCGTTTGATAGTTCACTTTACCCAAAGAAATTTGAAGAAATGTCTCAAGTTATTGAAGAGAAAACTTCTAAAAAATTAAAAAAAGTCTTTTTTACTCATTTTCATCCAGACCATACCTTCGGATGCTTATTTAGTAAAATAAATGCAGATATATTTATAAATAGCAAGACTCTTGAATTAACTTTAAACATCGACAAAGAATTTTTAAGAGAAAGCTCACAAATAGCAGATTTTAATTTTAATAATTTAAAAGAAGCTTTAAATAAAAAAAATATTTATGTATTTGAAAGATCTATTTACTCAATTTTGCACAATCAAATAATTATTGGAGAAAATTTGGATGGTCACACTATTGATTCAACGATTTTTGTAATAAAGCCTCAAAATTATATAATAACTGGCGATCTTGTGTTTTCTAATGTACACGCCGAAATATTGAACTCCAACCTTGATGAATGGATTTCAAAGCTACAACAAATGGAAAAACTACAAATAGAAAAAGTATTCCCCGGACACGGTAAAGTTGGCACAAAGACTCTAATAAAGGAACAAATCAAATATTTAAAAGATAAGAAAAAAGGAACTCCTTTAGAAAAAAAATACTCACAGTATTTGTTACCCGAATTAACATATTTAACTTAGATCATCGAAAGATGTGGCAAAATTTTGCAGTATTTTCTATCTTAGAGTTTTCATTCTCTCTCTTAAAGAAACTATTTCAGTTACCCTTATACCAAAGTTTTCATCTATTACAACAACTTCACCACGGGCTATTAGCCTTTCATTTGCGTAAATATCTAATGGTTCGCCAGCTAACTTATTTAGTTGTATTAGAGAGCCTTCGTGTAATTCTAATATTTCTCGAAGCGTCATTTTAACTGACCCTAATTCTACCTTTATTTCTAAAGGAACATCCATTAGTAATTCCAATTTTGAAAAGTCTATTTTTTGCGAAATAGTTTCTTCCTGTCTTCCAAATTCCTCGAACTCTACAGGATTAACTTTTACTGTATCTTCCTTAGATATCTTAGAATTAGAAGAATTTGATGTTTGTTTTCTTTTTGCTTGATAAGATTCATTACTAATTTCTGGCGAAACTTCTTTTTCCTCATTTTTAGAGGTTTGATATACTTTATCCACAAAATCTTTAATTTTTTTAGCGAATTTAACTGGAACAAATTGCCAGAAAAAGGTTTCGGCGATTCCTGTAATTTTAACTTTAAATTTTATCGATATTACATACGCTTCTTTATCCGTTTCTATCGGTGGAAACTCAGTAGTTGGGTTAGAAAAATCTAAGGTCTGAGTGACAGGCGGTGAAATATCTATGTTTGTTTTTATAAATTCTGATAAGGCTGTTGATGCAGTTCCCATCATTTGATTCATCGCTTCAGAAACAGCACTTAAACTTATTTCGTTTATTTCTTCTATTGTTTCAAAAGGATCCTTACCAAGCATTACATTTGCTATGATATTAGTTAAATTAGAAGGAAGTACGAGCGTATTCATCCCATACAAACCTCTTTTATACTCTACAGTAACTACAACATATTCTCCTTGAAAATTGGTTTTTATATTTTTGAACTTAATAATATTAACATCGGGATATTCAATATCTATTTTTCTTTTAAGAATCGTGGACAAAGTTGTAGCTGCAGACCCCATAGTAATGTTAGCTATTTCTCCCATCAAGTCTAAAAGAGAGTCCAAATCCTCGTCCACATTTTCAATATTTTCATTAATATTAGTATTTTTAGTATTTGTAGACATTCCTTTTAACAATGCATCCAATTCACTTTGATTCAAGAAATTATCCGAATTTTGCTCAGGCATTTTCTTTCAACTCCTTTGATTTTACATTTTCCGTATCTTCTTGTTTTTTTAGTTGATCTTTAATACTTTCTTCAACCAAAATTTTTTCTAATAATTCTTTATCCTTTTTTAATATTTTTACACTATAGAATCCTTTAATTTTACCTATTTGAGCTTTAAAAACCTTTTCTCCTTGGATTTCTATATCAATCGGTTCGTTAAAAAAAGAATCGGTACGTATCACATCTCCGACTTCCATATTCAAAATATCGTTTAAAGTTAATGTGGTCCTTCCAAGAATGGCCGTCAATTTTAATTTTGACAATAACAAAATTTGCTTTAAATTTTCTCTTGTTATTTCTTGACGTTTATAAACTTTTGTCCACATACGAGTTGACAATTTATCTGTCAATGGTTCCAAAGTTGAAGAAGGAAAACATAAATTTACAAATCCTTGAACATCTTTTATTGTAACTGATAAAGTAATAAGAATTGTCATCTCATTTGACGAAGCGACTTGAACAAATTGTGGATTAGTTTCTAAATTTTCTAATGTTGCTTCAAATTCCTCTATGTTCATCCATGACCTTGAAAGAGTCCTTAATATTACCGCAGTTTCTTTTCTCAAAATATTCATTTCTAACTCAGTTGGAGTTCTTAACTCTTCTAATACACTTCCGGTCCCGCCCAATAACCTATCTATGATTACATATCCAATATCTAATCCCATTTGAAAAATAGAGCTTCCAGAAAAAACGTCTGCAGAAAAAACGGCCATAAATGTTGGAGAACTGAGAGATTTCTGAAATTCCGAGAAAGTTATTTGATCTACACTTGCGTATTTCACGTCAACAAAAGTTCTACATCTTCCTGACAAATATGTTGAAAGCTCTCTTGCAAAATTTTCATGAACTAATTGCAGTGTTCGAAGCTGCTCTCTTGAAAATTTCATTGGCCTTCTAAAATCGTACTCTCTTATTCTTCTTTCTTCTGTCTCGTATTCTTTAAATATATCTTCAGCGGACTCTCCTAAAGCCATCGACTTTAATATATTATCTATCTCTTCTTGAGAAAGCATTTCTTCGTTTGACATACGTTCACCTTCTTTTACTATTGAGCAGCAGTAATAGTTAGCACGATTAAAACAACATTTGTTACTCCTAAATTACTACGTTCCCCAGTATATCCAATAATTTCATTTACTGTATCCCTAATCTGTCTTTTAGTTAATTCTAAACCTTGAGGAGTAGATATTTCTGCCCGAGTTTTATTCATAAAAATCATTCTAATAGCTTCCAATATTTCCATACGATAGATGCTAATTTTATCTCGAGCATCACTACTTGCCACAGTAAGATGCAAAGAATCTATAATAGCTATATCGTATCCCCCTTTTAACATCATTGGATAACGTGAACCTTCCATAATTAAAGTTACCCTTATTGGCATATCTGATTTGACTTGAGAGGAAGCTCTTCCTGTTTGACCAAGGTTTGAAGTTAATAGACGAACTATAAAAAAAGAAGTTATTGCTGAAACACCTAAAGCTACTACTATTACCAATATCAAAGTAGTAATAAAATTAGAACTCTTTTTTTTATTCTTTTCTTCTAAAATTTCATTTTCTTCATTATTCAAAGTATTTCCCCCCACCATAGGTTTTAATACTGCCTTCAGAAATTCTAAACTTCACATTTTATAAATTAAAAAGTCTATTTTTAAAAATCATCATTTCTAAAGTATCTATAGGTTTTAAAAACATCACTTTTAACGGACCCTTTGCCTTAAAATAAGAATATCTATTCTACGATATTGATTTCTTAATTCTTGAAGCTTCCTTTGAAATTCATTTTCAAGTTCTTGTTGAATTTGTTGAAACTCAGCAGCCGATATTTCTCCATTTTGAAATTGACGAGAAATTAAAGACTTTTTAGAGTCAATTTCTGCTCTTAAGCTGTCTATCTCTTTCCTTATTCCAGTTTCTCCTAATCCTATAGGATAAAATCTCTGTGGATTGTAGAAAAAATCAATATTGAAAAGTCCTTGATTAATCTCACCCATTCTTTCTATCATTCTTCTATTTTTTAATTCTACCGTAAAAAAATTCACTACACTTGCCGCCCTTGCAGCACTTAAATGCCAATTAGAAGGGTAAACACTTGTGGGAAGAACTGGGACATCATCTGTAAATCCATAAATTTCTATCGCATTTGAAGTATGTTCAATAATAATGGTTCCAATTTTATACAACAATTCTTTAGCTTCTGCCGTTAATTCTGCACTCCCTGACCTGAAAAAGGCAATATCTTTCATAGATATTATCGTCCCTTTATCGGTTTCCTCAATAGTTATTTTTCCTTTATACCTTTCATCTTCAACAATTTTTAACAATTCCTGTCTAATTCCAGGATTTGAAGTGATCAAAGGTTCTTCTGAAATGCTCTTTCCACCCACCAAAATTCCTATGGGTTGCCCTTGAAAAGCACTTTGCAAACTTAAGACTGCTTGTTGAAATTTACCAGGTGAAATCGTAGCCATAGAAAATAATGCTATAAACATCGTTAAAAGTAACGTGGTCATGTCGCTAAAAGTAGTCAACCATTTTGCTGGAAGATGCTCAGTTTTCTTCTTTTTAGGCATTGGGGTTCACCCCCTTCATTAAAAAGCATTTTCTCCTTTACTTGATTCATATTGTTTCCTTTCTTCTTCACTTAAAAAGGCTTTCAATTTCTCCTCCATTAAATGTGGATTTTCTCCCTGAACAATCGATAAAATTCCTTCTAATATCATTCTCATCTGGTTTATATTTTTACCGGCTCTTTTTCTCAATTTTTCAGCAGGCGGTAAAGCTATAATATTTGCTATCAAAGATCCATACAACGTTGTTATCAATGCTATCGACATCTTTGGACCAATTGTAGAAGGATCTGTTAATGTGTCTAACAACAAAACCAATCCTATCAATGTTCCAATCATACCAAATGCCGGAGCATACGCTCCCCATGTATCCAGAACAGATATTTTATCTTCTTGTTCTTCATCGTACATATCCATCTTTATCTCAAGGATCTTTTTAATTTCTTCTGGATCCGTTCCATCTACAGCCGCTCTTAAACCATCTCTTAAAAAATCACTTTGTATTGAAGGCAAATCTTCTTCCAAAGAAATCATTCCTTCTCTTCTTGCCTTTTCAGAAAATGAATATAACGTTCTAAGAGTTTCAATATTATCAATTTTAGGATTTCTAATCGCTTCCATTATAATATTAAAAATCTTAAAAGATTTAGAACTTGGATGCGCGATAAAAGTAGCTCCTATGGAACCTAAAACAGTAATAAAAAACGATGGAATATCTATTATAGTTATAAACTCACTACCCACTCCAAAAACTATTGCAACAATAGCTAACGCTAACCCTACTAATGTAGAAATATCCACAGCTATCCCACCTCTATCTACTTTATTGCTTCAAAAAAATGGGTTTAGCCCATAATTTTATTATTATTTCTATGTTTTGAATATCATCCTATTATATTCTACCATCTTTTGAATAACATCTTCAATTTTTTCTTTAACCACATATACATGGCCATTCATCATTGTTATTGTAGTATCGGGATGACACTCAACCTTTTCTATCTGATAAAAATTAATATAAAATTCATCGCCATTTAATTTGGTTAACTTTATCATAAAAACCCCTCATTTATTAGTTTTATCACTCATTTTAAAACTTCTAAGAATTATGTTTTTAATCCTATTCTTACAAGCAACAAACTCCCTTCACACACCTCGATACTTATAGTAAAAATGTTATTTTATCTCTTTATATTAACAAGCTCGTTCAAAATTTGATCGGCTGTTGTTATACTCCTTGAATTAGCTTGAAACCCTCTTTGAGCTATTATCATATTTGTAAATTCTTCGGCGAGATCAACATTAGACATTTCAAGAGCACCAGGATTTATAGTGCCTCTTCCACCTACTCCTGAAACTCCTATTTGGGGTAGTCCACTATTTGAACTCATAGCATACATAGAATTTCCAACAGCTAATAAACCTTCGGGATTGTTGAAAGTTGCCAAAGCAACTTGTCCTAATATTGAAGTTAAACCGTTGGTAAAAGTTCCTATAATTTGGCCATTAGTATTTATTGCAAAAGATTCAAGTGTCCCTTGGGCATTTCCATTTTGTTCAGTAACTGCTATTGAATTTGGAGCTGCAAATTGAGATACTTCTTGAAAATTTATAGATACCAAAACAGGTCCTGCTGCTGCAGCTGAAGCGGGATTTACAGCCGGGTTTAAAGCCGCTCCAGCTTGTGCCGGATCAAACCAAAAACCTGCAGATCCGTCGTTCCCATCTCCAACCGTTTGGTCTATATTTCCAGTTGTGGAATCTATTCTCCACTGAGTAGCGGCAATATTTCCGTTTGCATCAAATGCGATAACACCTTCAGCTGGATCATTAAGCATTTGACCTTCTACTGTGGTTTTATAAACAGGAGTACCATCTGCTAACTCAGCTTTCCAATGCCATGTATTAGCATCGATCTTTGTAAATTTCAAATAAATATTATACGCATTTCCTAAAGAATCGTACACAATCGTAGAGGTCGAAACTTTAGGATTAATATATTCTGCTTGAGCAAAGTTTGTTGGATTATTCAAATCAGTAAGCCTTAGCGAACCTCCAGATGGTGGTTGAATGACTTCTCTAATAGATTTTAAGTCATTGTAAGTACCAGTATTGATTGTATCGCCTGAATCACCACCAATTAATCTTAGACCGGTTAAGGTGTAATCACCATCTGTGATACCTGAAGATAACAGATTGTTAAAGCCCCCTACAGTATTATCAAAAGTCTCATCAAAACTTAGTGGAGTCCCATCTGAACCAGTTAAGCTAAATGTAACTTGACCATTACCATCAAAAACAATTTCAATATTTTCTGGATCATACGCCACTTGCTCACCGGTTATGTTATTTGTCACTCTTATACTCCCTGTAAGTGTGACATTACCTGCATTAGTTGTAACAGTAACAGTCTCGCCATTGGCACCTACCACATTTCCATTCACATCAAAAATCGATATTTTTGTATCAGATAAAGCCTGATCTGTTGCATCATAATTTACCCAACTGATTACATTTCCATTATCATCTAACACAACTCTTCCATTCATTGTATTTGAAGAAGTAAGAGACCCCAAAGTTGAATCAAAAACAGAAAAGTTAAAATCAGATCCTAAAATCTTAGCTTCCCATATGTAGGCATTTTGATTTAAATTAGTTAAGTCTCTTTTGAAACTAAATCTTACAGGTACATTCTCACCTAAAGCACTTTTTACTACTATTGTTGTATCCTGAAGACCTGCAGCTGCGTTTAGATTGTGTGCAAGTCTTACAAAAGATGTTTGTTTTGCAGGTAATACTTGTCCTGCTGATATTTGTATATCTCCTATAGGATCGTTCGTATCTACAACTCTTTGTCCGTCTTGAGTTAATCGCGCTGTCCAACCTTGTAATTTCATTCCTGATGCAGGATCCACAAAAAAACCATTGTAATCTCGTGTGAAATTGCCAGCTCTTGTATAATATTGACCAACGCCATCCGAAAGGATAAAGAATCCTTCTCCTTGTATCATCATATCTGTAGCTTTACCAGTAGACATAGGAGACCCTTGAGTCATGATTTGATCGATAGAAGCTATTCTTGAACCTAAACCAATTTGCATAGGATTCGTTCCTCCCAACATGTTTTGAGGAGCATTTCCAGCGTTGAGAGTTTGAAACAAAGTAGTTTGGAAAGTAACCCTTGAACCTTTGAAGCCTATTGTATTTACATTGGCAATGTTGTTGGCTACAACATCGAGTTGATCTTGAAAGTTTCTTAATCCTGTTATACCGGAATACATTGACCTCAGCATTTTATATTCCTCCTATCTTATTTTCTAGATTCACTTTAGAAATTTTGAAACTTAGGTTTTGTAAATATTTTAGTCTTAAATTCATTCAAAAATATCTCCCGACTTCTAATCCTCATTAATTCCTAATTTCTTTAACCTTTTCGCTACGTGTAGCAAAAAAAGAAGGGGAGGTCTCCGTCATAGACCCATTTTAAATCCAAAACCTTACTTTCCGAAGATTATCTTTTCTAAGGTACCTATCTTAATTTTTTAACTTTTCGGTACTTGTACCGAAAAAGGCAAGAAGGGCTCCGCCCTGGACCCGCTTTTAAAATCAAAATATTATTTTTAAAAAATTCTCCATTTTAAAGTTTTTATCTAATTTCGACCAATTGTTTATTTCTTTAGCTCTTCGGTACTTGTACCAAAATAGGGGAGGTCTCCGTCATAGACCAATTTTAAATTCAAAACCTTACTTTCTGAAGATTATCATTTCTAAAGTACCTATATTTTCTAATTACTTATTCAGAAATTTTGAAACGCTTGTTTATTAGTACACTAAAAAATTTTTATTTATACAATCATACACTAATTTCATTGATAGCTGAAAATGGATAAATTTCTCCATTTACCAAGAGATACAGTTCGTTGTTTAAAAACTTAATCGCTTCGACTATTCCCGTTTTAATTCCCGAAGTTAAAATTTTTTGCCCATTCTCTACTATATAAACACCATATATGTACTCTCCATCAGGCAACGAAGTTCCATCGTTGTTCTTGGCGTTCCATACAAACGAATTCAATCCCGCATTTTTTATACCTAAATCTTGAGAATACACTAGCTTGCCCCTTACATCGTATATTTCTATCATTACCTGTGAAGAAGTATTTAAACCATAAGTGATAGAATCTGAGACACCATTTTCAATAACAAGTGTGTTATCGTTTACAGCCACTGTCTTTCCAAGTAAACTTGCACCTTGAAGTTTTCCAAGGGATAATTGAGAGTTAACCATTTCTTGTACCGCATTACTCATATTCATTATTTGTTCTGTTGATGATAACTGTGAAAGTTGGGCAATTAAATCTTTGTTATTAAGTGGTTCTGTAGGATCTTGATTCTTCAACTGTGTGACCAACAACTCTAAAAAAGCCTCTTTATCTAATTCTTTTTTTATTTCTCTATTCTTAGTTGCTTCATAAGTACTTTTATATATATAATCCATTGAAACTGAATTAAGCATTTAAATCACCTCTTAAATATTCTACAAATTCATATTTCAAATTATCTTCTTCTTGATTTTCATCGTGTTCTTTTTTTTCTTGATTTTGTTGTTCTTGTTTATGTTGATTTGGAGTATTCAAATAATTTTGTTCCTGTTCTACGTTTATTTTTATATTTACAGGTTGATACCCTTCGTCTCTCAAATTTCCAACCAAAGATTGTATTGTTTTTGAAATAATAGATTTCGAATTCTCATTCTCAGTTACAATGTTAATCGTAATGGATTCTCCGCTTTTTATTATTTGAAAATCTACTTTTCCTAAATTAGGAGGGGAAACTTTGACTGAAAAACTTTCGTTAATAAAAGTTTGAGTGTTTTTTGTTACAACAATATCCTTTATTTGCGAATTTAATTCGTTCAAATTTATAGTAGGTAAATTAGTTTGTACAGTATTTTTTAAGTTCATATTTCTATTAAAATTCACATCTTGAATAGATGCACTATTTTTTTCAAAATTAATTGAATTGTTAAAGTTTATATTTTTTGCATCGTTGACTTTCTCTAATTTTTGTTCTAAATTGTAAGTAAATTTTTCGAATCTTTCTTTTTCTATATAAGCATTTTTTCTAATGTCATAACTATTTAAATAAAAACTTCTTTTTTCTTCTAACAAGTTGTTGGTATTCTGAGAACTCTCTTCATTGGTTTGGTTTATGCTATCAACTTTGCTTTTATTAGACATGTCCTGAGATAATAAACTTACTTGATTAATGATGCTTTTTGGATTTTTTTCTTCATTGTAATTATTCTTTGTATACTTCTCTTTTCCCTGATCGTTTAGAAAATACATTAAAAAATTATTCTCTGTTTCAGATGAATTGATAAAATTTTTAAAAGATTCTTTTGAAAATAGCAGGTAATTATCAACTATTTTTTGATTGCTTACTTTTTCAGTTTGGCTATTAAAAGCAACTTCTTTTTTAGAATTTAAATTACTCAAAACATTAAAATCTTTTTCCTGTAAAAGTCCTTTTTCAAAAATTGCAGTTTCCTTTGGTAAATAATTTGGTTGGTCTTGCTTTTTAAACATATCTTCTAAGTTTTTTTGGTTTATATCTTGCTGCTCTAATTTAACAAGGATTCCTTTGTCAGAGATATCCGATCTTGTATTTTGTGGGATAATAACCCTTTTGTTTTCTTTTTCCAAAACCAATAACTTTATTTTTGATTGATCTTTAGTCTTTAAATCAATTATTTTAATATCTACACCGATATTTTCGAAAAAATCTATGAAATCCTCAGGTACCTGTTTTCCTTCATTAAAGTTATCTATGAGAGTTTTAAAGCTTTCATCGATCAATATTGTTAGAGCTTTTGATAAAATATCTTTTTCTTGGTGTGATAGATTATCTTTATTTTCTTTTAATATTAATTCTGCTTTCTTTAGCAACAAACTTTCATTAGTCTCAATATTTTTATCGTTGAGGCTTTTATTTATCAAGTTTAAAAACTTCTCAAAACTAATGGAAAACTTTATTTCTTTATCTTCGTTGGTATTCAAAATATAAATACCTTCTTTGCTTTCTTTTAAGTCAACTTTCAAGTTTTTAAATCCTTTAAAAATACTTGTAATATCAAATAATTCTATTTCCTCTATAATTAGTTTCTCATTTTTATCGTATAATGTAATACTATCTTTAATATTCTTTTTAGAATTATAAGCAGACAATAAACTTTTTTCAAAAGAGTTAAAAGTGGGTTTTGAAATATCGTTCCCAGTTGGTGCAGAATCTATGTTAGTTATATTACTTTTTTGTAATAAAGGAGTTTTTATCTGATCACTTGATATTAATAAATTATTTAAAGACATTTCTTCCTTTTTCCCCCATCTTCGCAATTATTTCTGCTGCTTTTTGTGGATTAACTAAAGCAATAGCCTGAAGAATTTCCGCAGCAGCTTTAGATTCTAACGTCATCAATGTATCTACAAGTAACTCTACACTAACTTCTTCTCTTACAAGTGCGTTAGCAATTTGTTGAGGAGTTGACCTTGACAACCACGTGCCTAATGTTGCTATTCGATTGTTATAATCGTTGAATTCTGCAATTTTTTGTTCGTATTCTTTGCTTAGTTTATCAAGTTCCTCTCTTTGCATCATCAGTTTCTCACTTTCTTGAGATATTCTTGAAAGTAATGTTTCAAGCTCTTGTTTTTGTGTTGCTAATTGTTCTCTTTCGTCTCTTAAAGACTGAAATCGCATATCTAAAAGTTCTTTTTGAAGATAAAGAGGGTCACCAATTTCCAAGTATTCGTACTTTGATAGATTTCTCAAACCTGGTACGAAATCGATTAAATATGCGAGATAACTTCTCCAACTATTTTGTAAATTCAGATTAAAATAAGAAAGCCGTGAATATTCGAAATAAATATAACCAAATCCGAGCAAAAATATTGCTACAATAAAAGCGATTATTAAAAATCTCCACAGTTTACGATGTTTTCTTTTTGTTTTTTCCTTCTTATTTTTTTCGTCAGCCATTAAATTTATCCTCCTAATACAATTCTTCTTTAACAAAATATGAAATTCCTAAAAATACTATTATTAAATTTATTAAATAAAAAGGCGGATAAATCCGCCTTTTTGATTTATAACTTTAAATTTTGTTGCTATTTTGAACTATGTCTGGATTAACATCTCGAACATGTAAGTCTATTTGAGTGAAAGGTATTTCTATATCGTTTTCTTTAAATTTTAATTTTATGGTTTTTGCAACATCCAAGGATGAATTAATAAAGTTTTCTCTTTTTGCCCAAAATCTTACGATAAAATTAATCGATGAATCTCCATAACTGTCAAAAACTATCAAGGGCTGATGATCATCGTCTATGTGCACTAATTGAGCAGATTGAACGGCTTCGTTTAAAACTTTTACTACTTTTTCCAAATCAGATGAATAAGAAACTCCAACTTTTATTTCATTTCTCCTTATATCGCTTGGCCAATAATGTATTATTTTACTTGACCAAACTTCTTTACTTGGCAAGTTAATTTTTCTACCGTCCCATGTTCTAATCACTACATGGTTTATATTTATTTCTTCCACCGATCCGGAAATACCATTTATTTCTACAGCTTCTCCATCAACAACTAAGTGATTCATCATAATTAAAAAACCACATATTAAATTACCTAAGGGTTCCTGTACAGCAAAAGCTACTATAATACCTCCTATCCCTAAACCGGCTAAAAAAGCGCTTAAATTTGTAAATATGACAGATATAATCACAAATCCCGCTAATGTGTACATAGCAATATTTATCATTGTCATTAAAGAATTTTTGTACTGGAGTGTTATATGGCCTCTTTTTTCTGCTGTGCTTATTATTATTCTATAGACTACTTTCCCTATATATCTCGCAACAAAAATAATTGCTACACTTATTGCGATCCTTATAATAAAATTTAAAGCAGTTGAAAGCCATTCTTCCATAAAGAATCTCGCCCCCCAATTATATATTTAATCTATCAAATTCATAATTTAAAGCAGTCACAACATATATAGCCGAAGTCTCAAATCTAAGGATACTTTTACCTAAGTTAATAATTTCGAAGTTATTTGTTATAAAAAAATCCTTTTCGTTTTCGGAAAATCCTGTATCTGGTCCTAAAACTACGTTTATGTTTTTAATTGCTTTTGTTTTTAGACTTTGAAGAAATGTTTTTAAAGATGTTTTATTATCGATTAAATCAAGAATGATCGTGTTTTCTTTAGGTATATCTTCTATATTTACTATCTTTATACTTGGAATTTTAGCATAAACAGTTTGCTTACAAGCCTCTATGATAGTTCTTTGAAATTTTTCTAAACTTTTATAGTTTGTTTCAGATTTTTCAGCTTTAAATACATTGAACTCATTCACTCTTAGTTCTACTAATTTTTCTAATAATAAATGAGTTCTGTCCCATTTACTCATACCAAAATATATTGAAATGTAAGGATTATAATTTTCATTTAAATACTCTTGTTTAACAATTTGTGAAATCGTCTTTTTTTTATTTAATTTTTGAATTTTAGCATAATATAAAAATTCGTCTCCAGTTATAGCTTTTATTAAATCGCCTTCTATTTTTCTTAAAACCTTTAAATGAGCAGTTTCCCTTTCATCTAAAATAATGTTATTATTTTCTTTTATACCATAAAAAACATTAGGCATATTTTTGGTCCTTATTATCCAATAAATTTTTTCCCCATATACGGAATTAATTTATCAGGAATCTCTATTTTCCCATCGGAAGTTTGATAATTTTCCATTATCGCTACAAGCGTTCTTCCTACCGCTAAACCAGAACCATTCAAAGTATGAACAAACTCCGTTGTATTATTTTTGCTCTTATACCTTATATTTCCTCTTCTTGCTTGAAAATCTTTTGTATTTGAGCAAGAAGATATTTCCTTAAAATCTTTATAACTTGGAAGCCAAACTTCTATATCATAGGTTTTTGCCGCAGCAAAACCCAAATCTCCTGTACATAATGTTATTACTCTATAAGGTAAATTTAAAAGCTGTAAAACCATTTCTGCATCGTGTGTTAATTCTTCTAACGCTTGTTCAGATTCTTCAGGAAGGCTGTACCAAACTAATTCTACCTTATCAAATTGATGTTGTCTGATAATTCCTCTTACATCTTTTCCATAGCTCCCTGCTTCTCTTCTATAACATGGGGTATAAGAAACATATTTCAATGGTAATTCTTTATATTCTAATATTTCATCTTTATGTAAACTCGCAAGCGGAACTTCTGCAGTTGAGATAAGATACATTTCATCGGGTGTAGTTTTGTAAAGTTCTTCTTCAAATTTTGGTAACTGTCCAGTTGCTGTAATTGTTTCTTTTGTCACTAAATGGGGAGGAAGTATAAAAGTATACCCATGTTCTTTTGTATGTAAATCAACCATAAAATTAATAAGAGCTAACTCTAATCTTGCAATGTCTCCTTTTAACACAGTAAATCTTGACCCACTAAGCTTGGCTCCTCTGTCAAAATCCAACAAATTTAATTCAGAACCTATATCCCAATGTGCTTTTGGATCAAAACTAAAATTTCGTGGAGTTCCCCATTTCCTTATTTCAACATTATCTTTTTCATCTTTCCCAATTGGAACGCTTTTATCTGGAATATTCGGTATATATAGCAATTTATTGTACAAAAGATCTTCGATACTTTTTAACTCATATTCAATTTCTTTAATTTGATTAGAAATTTCTTTTCCTTTTAAAATCAAGGATTCGGCTTCTTCGTGTTTCTTTTCAGCTTTTAGTTTGGCAACAACATTAGAATTTTTGTTTCTTTCAGCTCTTAACATCTCTACATTCTTTAATAACTCTCTTCTTTTTTCGTCTAAAGACAATATTTCATCTATTATTTCTATTTCGTTGTTTCTATTTTTTAAAGCGATTTTTATTAATTCTGGATTTTCACGTATTAATTTTAAATCAATCATTTAGTTTCCTCCCCAATACATTTCTTTTGCCCACTTTAGAAATTACAAAACTCAGATTTTGTAAATGTTTTAACGTTTAGTTTTTTCAAAAAATACCTTCACTACTCTAATTTTGACCAACTGACTATTTCTTTAACTTTTCGCTACGCGTAGCTAAGGAGATGGTGAGAGGGCTCCGCCCTGGACCCATTTTAAATTCAAAAGCTTATTTTCAAAAAAATCTCCGTTTTTTTAGTCTTCTAATATTTTTGCATCATTTTCAAGTTTTGAAAGATTTTTAACGGTTATTTTCCCACTTTCTAATTCTTTTAAAGCTATTGAGACATAATCTTTTCTTTCCTCTATACCGTTCAATTCATCTAAATTCCTCAACGCTTCTGCTCTTTTTGCAGCTATGATGGGAACAGCATACTTGAATCTCACTTTTTTTAAGATTTTATCAAAATTAATATCTAAACTCATTAAAACATCACTCCTTTTTTGAAAAAAGAGAAGTTGAAGTCTCTTTCTTTAAAATTTTCTTTTTTTAATTGTTGGGTTACCAAAACCGACATCAATTGTTTAGTAGCTTCTAAAATTTCATAATTTACTAAAATATAATCAAAAATATCTATTTGAGATATTTCTGACTCAGCATCTTTTAACCTTGTTTCAATAGAATCTTCCGTTTCAGTACCTCTCTTTTTTAACCTTTCTTCAAGATCCTTGGGTGATGGAGGTAAAATAAAAATGTAGGTAGCTTTAGGATATCTACTTTTTATATTAAGAGCTCCTTGTACATCAACATCTAAAACTACTCCTTTACATTCTTGTAAACTTCTTTCCACAAAGCTTTTCGAAGTAGCGTAATAATTTCCGTGCACTTTTGCCCATTCCAAAAATTCATTGTTTTCCCTCATCTTCATAAAAGTTTCTAAACTTACGAAAAAATAGTCTTTACCGTCTATTTCTCCTTCCCTTTTTGCTCGTGTAGTATATGAAACAGAAAAAGAAAAACCATTTAAACTATTCAATGCGTTTTTTATTAGCGTTGATTTTCCTGCTCCAGATGGGCCGCTAACAACATATAATAGCCCCGTCATTTTTCGGAAGTTTCCTTTCTTATTTTATCTAAAGCCTTTTCTATATCGTAAAAATTTTGCAAAAACCTATTCGTTATAGTTTCGGGTTGAATCGCACTTGATATAACGTGTCCTGAGTCAGTAATTATAAAGGCCCTTGTTTTTCTACCGTGGTTGACTTCCAACAGTTTCCCTTGTTGATCTGCAATCTCTTTTAACCGCTTTAATGGCTGAGAACTCGGGTTCACTATAGCGATAACTCTATCACCTACTACAACATTTCCAAAACCGATGTTAATTAATCCATACATAAAGAGCACCTCCCATTACGAAATGAGGAAAATTAAAAAAAATCCATTTTTTATTAATGAATATTTTGGACTTGTTCGCGAATTTTGTTTACCAAAGATCTTCCTTCAAGAGAAAAATTTGTTATCTGTAAAAGTTTCGACTTTGCAGCTATTGTATTAAACTCTCTATGCATTTCTTGACAAATAAAATCTAAATCTTGTCCTATACTATCTTCTTCACTTTCAATAAATCTTTTAAACCTATTTATATGACTGTTCAATCTTTCTATTTCCTCTGATATATCTGATCTTTCAGCTAAAAGCGTTATTTCCATTTCTATCCTTTTTTCATCTAAATCATCAAAATTATCCAATAAAGTTGTAAGATTATTCCTTACTTTTTCCCTGTAAGTTTCTTTCATTTTTGAAGAATTTTCTGAAATATTATCTACAATTTCTTGAGTATCTTCTAAATATTCAGATATAACTTTTTTTAAATGTTCTCCTTCCTCTTTTTGATAAGAAATAACTACTTCGCATACTTCTTTTAGCATTTCTTCCAATCCTTTCCATGCTTCTTCAATCACACTTTCATTTATTGAAATTTTGACAATATCTTTAAATTTCAAAAGTATATCTAAGCTTACATCATCTGTTAAATGAAGTTGACTAACCAGACCACTTAAAGCATTATAATAAGATTTTGCCAACCCGACATCAACATCCACAACATCATCTGTTTTTAAAAATTTTATATCTACAAATACTTTTAAGCTTCCTCTTTTAAAATACTTTTTTAGAAAATTTTGGATATTTATCTCCATAGGAGAAAAAATAGGTGAAAGAAAAGTATTGATGTTTAAAGTTCTAGAGTTTAAAGATTTAATTTCTAAATTATAACCATAATCACCAATATTTTTTGATAATCTCCCATAACCAGTCATACTTCTCATTTTTATACCCCCCTTTTTATATATTATACATTAAAAATTTAATAATTCAAAAATTTCAAAACATTTTTTAACTTATTTACAAATATTTGAACTTCTTCATGATTATTTAAGTAAGAAAGGCTTATTCTAATCATTCCTTTTGATGAATCTTCATCGTACCCCATTTCTCTCATAACTTTACTTGTAGAATTAACCTTGCTCGAACACGCAGAAGTCGTTGAAACAAAGATTTCTTCTTCAGAAAGAGCGTTAACTATAATATCTCCTCGAATTTTAGGGAAAAAAACAGCCAATGTATTTGGTACCGAATCCTCTAACGGTGTTACGATTTCCGCCCCCATACTTTTCAATTCATTAGCGAGCATATTTCGAATTTCTTTTATCTCGGAATTCATAAAAGGAATATGCTCACAAGATTTTTTTAGAGCAATAGAGGTTCCTATTATCCCAGCAACGTTTTGCGTTCCTCCTCTCATAGCATTTTCCTGATTACCGCCGGTAATCAAAGGAAATATTCGAGAGCCTGTTTTTTTGTATAATATGCCAACACCTTTAGGACCATGAAACTTATGAGCAGAAAAAGAAGCAAATTCACATTTATATATTTCTAAATCAAAAGGAATTTTTCCGAGGGCTTGTACCGCATCTATATGAAAATACGCTTCTTTATTTTTTTCTTTCACTATTTTGTAAGCTTCTTTAATTGGTTCAATAGTACCTATTTCGTTATTTGCTGCCATTAAACTAACGAGTATGGTATCTTTTCTAATACTTTTAGAAAGTTCTTCAAGCTCCACAATACCTTTTTTATCAACCTTTAAGTAGGTCACCTCGTATCCTAATCTTTCAAGATCTTTTAATGTACTTATAACTGCTGAATGTTCTATAGATGAAGTGATTATATGTTTACCACGATTTGAATTCGCTTTGGCAACACCTCTTAAGACCCAATTTATCGACTCTGTGGCACACGATGTAAAATATATTTCGTTCACAGAAACTTTTAGCAACTTCGCAATATTTTCTCGAGCTTCTTCTAAATCATTTTCAACTTCTACTCCAAATTTATGTATAGAATTAGGATTCGCATAATATTTTGTCATGTATTTTAATATGACTTCTGCAACTTCCTCATCAACCTTTGTTGTAGCGTTGTTATCAAAATATATCATTCGCAATCCTCCTACTAATTATTTAATACTCGCTTTAGAAATTACAAAATCCTTATTATATGTATTTTTTAGATTCGATTTTTTTACAAAATACCCCATCAGCTCTAATACTCCCTAATCCTTAATTTCTTTAGTTTTTCGGTACTTTTACCAAGGAAAGGGGGGAGGGCTCCGCCCTGGACCCATTTTAAAGTTAAATACTTATTTTTAGAAATTTCTCATTTTTAAAGTCCCTATATATGTTTTAACGTTAAATTTTTTATAAAGCACCTCTTTCACCCTAATCTTCACAAAATATGAATTTCTTTAACTTTTTCGCTACATGTAGCCAAGCAATGGGGAGAGGGCTGTGCCCTGGACCCGTTTAAAGTCAAATGCTTATTTTCAAAAATCCTCATTTTTAAAGTTTCTATCTAATACTTACTAACTATCATTTTTTTTTAACTTGGTCAATACTTCGAGCAAAAAAAAGGAGGAACTGTGCTCTAAAGACCCGTTCCATATTTTCAAAAATTATTACTTATGCGTACATACGCATCTACTCTATTTAACTTTAAATTTTCTCCTTCAAAAAGATAACGTGAATATACTTCCCTTACCCATTTCTGACTCAACACTTATTTTTATATGAAGAGTATCTGCCAATTTCTTAGCAATTGATAATCCTAACCCATGTCCTTTCTGAGATCTTGAAGGATCAGCTTTATAAAATCTTTCAAATATATTTTTTAATTTCTCTTTTTCTATACCTATTCCATAGTCTTTGATACTGATTTTCTTCTGTGAAGGATCTAAGGTTATTTCTATCTCTTTTTTATCAGACGAATATTTTATTGCATTTTCAAATAAAACCTTTAATATTATGAATAAATACTCTTTCGAAGTTTCAACTTTAAAGCTTTCACCATTCACTTTTACAGAAAAGTCTTTAAGGTCTAACTTAAAGAAATCAAAAATATCAGCTAACACTTCAGAAATATCAAAAACTTCTTTCTCAATTTTGTATTCACTCTTGGTAAGCAACAGAAGTTTTTCAACCAAATCTCTGAGATATTCACTTGATGATTCTATACTGTCTAACGCTTCATTCATAACTTGAGGATCACTTTTACCCCATCTTTTTAACATTTTTATATAGCCATTAATTGATGTTAAAGGAGTTCTGAGTTCATGTGAAACATCCGAAACAAATTGATTTTGTATTTCAAAGGCATATTCTATTCTATCTAACATAGAATTTAACTTTTTTGCTAATACATCGAACTCTTCTGAAGCTTGTTCAGGAATTCGTTCGTTTATATTATCTGCGTCTATTTTAGATATTTGTTCCGAAATTTTGACAACTGGTTTTAGAGTGTTTTTAGCTAAAAAATATGAAATTATGAGAGAAATGATGGCACCGATAGATAATATTGCCATAACAATCTTTTCAAAACTCTTTAAAAGTGCCGTAAGTTCAAGAGAAGGATTTCCGACAATTAAAAAAGAAGATTCAAATATAGGCACACCTATAAAAATGTAATATAGACCATCGTATTCATAGAGATAAGGCAAGCGAGGAATTTTAAAACCTTCTTTGATCAAGCCATAAGGATCAGATATCAATACTCCATCAAGTATAACTATTTTATTTGAAAGAAGGCTTCTTCTTAATACACTTGAATCTTGCATCAACTGATAAAGTAACGATAATGAATCTTGAGGGGGTCCGCTTCTTTCTCTATTCATAGTCCCGATATTCAACTCAGAAACATATAATTCATTATAACTTCTGATCGTAAATTCTATAAAAATTACTCTGATTACCACAACTATTGCTAACACGATAGCCATACTTACAGCTGTAAAAACTATGGTTTGTCTAAAAATAGCACTATGTTTCACTTTTCCTTTCTCTGATAACGTATCCAACACCTCTTACAGTTTCAATATTTTGAGAAGCACCTTTAAGTTTTTTTCTAAGGTAGTTTATATAAACTTCAACTAAATTATTATTTTCTTCGTCGGCGTATCCCCAAACTTCTTCCATGATTTTTTCTTTTGACATAACAATGTTTTTATTAATTGCTAAGAACTTTAAAATATTAAACTCAGTTAAACTAAGATGAATCTTTTCGTCTTTTATAAAAACCTCCATACTTTGAGGATAAATCTCTATTTCTCCGACTTTTATGACTTCTTTTGTTTTCCCTAATCTTCTTAACAAAGACTCTATCCTTGCTAAAACCTCTTCTATTTCAAAAGGTTTTACGACATAGTCATCTGCATTTTTCAAACCATCAATCTTAGTTTCTAATTCCCCTTTAGCAGTCAGAATAATTATACCCACATCTTTGTCGTATTCTCTAATAACTTGGGCCACTTCTAATCCATCCATTTTTGGCAACATTATATCTAATAGTATAACATCAGGCTTAAAATTTTCATAGAATTCTAAAGCCTCTTGTCCATCTTTAGCAATTTTTACTTTATATCCAGCATGCGATAATTCTAATTCTAAAAGTCTTGATATTGATTTTTCATCTTCAACAACTAAAATCTTAAACATAAGTCCCCCTTAATTCTGAAATATTATCTTTAGAAATTAATGCTTATTTTAAAAAATCCTCTTTTCTAAAGTTTCTAGATTTTTATTAAAAACTAAGAAAAACGCTAAAATTATTGTTTTTTCTATAATACTGGTATTTAAACGTTAAGATTGCTCTTGTCAAATCAATTTCATATGCTATATTTAAATTAAAATATAAATTAGCTTCTTTTTCTTTATTTACTTCTAAAGATGTACCTGGTGCAATAGTTACTTTTTGAGTATTGTTATCGTTTAAAAAATAATTTTTTATAATAAATAAGTCATAGCTCATTGATTGCATATTGAAGAAACTACTGGAAAGTTCACCATTTAATGAATTTATATATAATTCACCGTTCAACAAGAAAGTTTCAAAATCCTGTGTATCACTTAATATAATAGAGCTAACAACATTTTCATTCATAGTTTTAAAACTGATTCCTATCTTAAAATTTTCAATCAACTGAAAATAATAGAGTATCTGGTAAAACTCAAAAAAGTTATAAGAAAAACTCAAATAATTTTTATTGAATGCTGTAGCACAATGAATTCCAAATAATAAATCTTTTAAGGAATAATCGAGTCCGACGGAAAAAGAAAAAGTATTATTTTGATTATTATTAATAACTTTTAATGTGTCTAAATTTAGATAAGATAACGCTATAATATAATATTTATCCTGATTTTCAAATAACAAATAGTTATTTTCCACCGAAATTAATTCTAAATCTTTACTATTCTGATTTTTTAGAGTATTTACGGTTATTTTTAGTTTATCTTTTTGAACTTCTTTTATTTCAACATTAAAATCCTTCAGATAAACAGTATCTTCGGAAATTTCGAAAAATTCTATTTTATTTAAGGTTGTAAGAATATCAAAATTACTTTCTAAAAACCCTATTGAATCTTTACTTTTAAGTTCTAAAACTTCTTGATTCTTTTCTATGATTTTCAAATATTCATAAAAATTAGAAGATATTTCGTGCTGAGAAACAACAATAATTTGATTTTCTTTTCCAACATTGTTTTTTAAATATTGAATTAACGTTACGATAGAAAATTGTAATTCATCTTGTCCGTGCACTAAAATTTCGTCAGAATTAGGCATTATATTTATTCTATCAGAAATTAACATTAGCACATTTGAAATTTTATATTTATCAATATTTTCTATTTTAATCCTTGTTGAACTTTTCTGCATTGTTTCAATACTTCGGTTAAAATCTCCTACAACGTATAAGTTTTGATTTATTTTCCTATACTCAAAATTTGTTCCGTATAGTAAGATATCCAAAGCTAATTCTATATCTGTTGTATTAATAATTTTATTGGTATTTCCATACAAATTCGCAGTAGTTAATATAGTCGATCCACTTATATTTTCCAATATCTTCAATGCATCTTCCAATTTAGTATCATAAAATCTAACGTTTATGTTTGCAAAAGATAACGTCAAAGCTAATAAAACAAAGAAAAAAACAAAAAACTTTTTCATCTAATATCTCCTTGGAATTTGGATAATTATAGTTCCAAAATATAGGTTTCTTTGCTTAAAATTTCTCTATTAGGCCCTTTATAGTATTCAACATCAATAATAAGTTTATCTATTCCTATCTCCACTTCAAATTCTTCATTAATAGTTATCGATTCACCAGGTAGCAAAGGGACGTTTGAATTGAAATATATATTATCGCCTACTTGCCTACCTATTTTATCAACCCATTTCTTAACTGTTATTAAATAAAACACACTTGAATTACCATCATTTTTAATTTTTGCGTTTAACTCTACTAAATTCGTAAAATCATCGATTTTTGACTTATTGCTTGAAGAGAATATTTGGCTTATCTTATAGTCATTATGCCCAAAATCTAAAATTATAGGTATTCTTATTGAATCCATCATCGAATTTTCTACTTTCGCTGATATAATTCCGAAGTATTCACCTTCTAAATTTGAAAGATTCGCCCTCCTATAATCGACGATTAGATTTACTTTTTTCTTATCATAAGCTTTTAATTCAAATTTCTCTGGAGATAATTTTAAATATTTCTTATTAATAATTCTATCTAAAGGAATATTGCTATAAATTAAGTCGGTATCTACAACCAAAGTTACAAAATCGTTGTTTAAAATATAAAAAGAAGTCTCTTGAGGCAAAGTTATATATTCTCTTGAACTCATCACTTTGGGAATTTTCAAATATATATATTTTATGTCGGACAAAAGATTAAAAGATCTCCAAGAATCGTATAAATTTTCAGTAACATAAAATTCTTTTTCAAAAATATATCGTTCCTGGAAAAAACTTTTATACCCATAATAAATTTCAACTCGAAATTGATATTTATCTGGAATTAAATATTTTTCTAAGAAAATATTTAATTTTCTATTTTCATTAGGCAAAATACTTATAGCATTTTCTTTAGTCAACATTTTTTCTGATACTAAAATATTATCCTTTGTGAAAACTCTAAAATTACCCCAAAAATCTAATTTCATATTGCTATTGTTTAAAATTTCTGACGGGAAGATCATTCCTTTTTCTTCACCAAATAAAATTTCAAAATCGTAACTATTAAACCTTATAACAGGATGAAAATTTTTTTCTAATAAATTAATTTCAATTAGAAATGGAATACTCACCTTAATTTTATTAAAAATTTCGTTAAATGGTTTAGTGATTTCTAAATGAAAAAATAAAAAATATGTACCGCTGGTTTGTTTTAAAGAACTTATATCAAATACTACCATTTTAGTTTCATAAGGTTTTAGACGTATCTCTTGAGGATAATCTATAAAAAAGATATCGTTTAAAGAAGTACTCTTTATGTTGATTATTTGGTCATAGCTTTCGTTATTAGTTATATAAAATGGAATTTGGGTGCTTTTACTTTCAATTAAATCTATGCTCTTATAATATTCATCTAATTCTATAGAAGCTCCCAAAGCTATTATTGTTATTAAACATAAATAGGTAAGAAAAATAATCTTTTTCATATTAAGCCTCCTTTTCAAATAAAAACACTTCCTTTAGAAATCCCAAAATCTACTCTTAACTCCTTTTAAATTCAAATGCTTATTTTTAGAAAATTCTCATTTCTAAAGTGCCTAAAATACAAATTCAAAATTTATTCCAAAAAAATCTACATCTATAAGGTTTAATAAATACCAATCTCTTTTCGTTATATTATATCATTTAATCTTTTAATATTTAAAAATTACTTAAATTATCAGTAAAGAGACAAGAATATTATGATAATATATCTATGAAAGACAAAAGACAACAATAAAAAGGAGTGAAAAGTATGGATTCTCTTTCATTTATGGATTCAACGTTTTTTTCTTTAGTGATTTTTCCTATTATTATATTTCTTATGAGACTATGCGATGTTTCACTTATGACATTAAGAATCATATTTGTTTCTAAAGGTATAAAGCTTTTAGCTTCGGTTATCGGATTTTTTGAAGTCAGTGTATGGCTCATAGCTATATCTCAAGTTATGTCTAATTTAGATAATATTTTTTATGCTATTGCTTATGCTTTAGGCTTTGCTTGTGGAAATTATTTAGGAGCTACAATAGAAGAAAAGATTGCTTTGGGAGTAAATTTATTAAGAGTTATTACTAATAAAGACGCAGAAGAGTTAGTAGAATACTTAAGAAAAGAAAATTTTGGTGTCACAAGTATCAACGCAGAAGGTTCTCAAGGACCCGTAAAAGTTATTTACAGCGTAGTTAGAAGAAAAGACTTAGAAAAAATTATTAACATTGTTAAAAAATTCAATCCAAATGCATTTTATTCTATAGAAGAAGTTCGAGGGGTTAATAAAGGAATTTTCCCACCCGATACGATGGAGTTAAAAAAATTTGGAAGGTTTAATCGAAATGGAAAATAATTTACAGGAAAGATTTTAAAGGTTTTATATGGAGTTTAGAAATGAAGAATCTTAAAAAATAATGTTTTGAATTTAAATGGATTTAGGGCAGAGCTCTCTCCCCCTTTTCTGGCTACAAGTACCGAAAAGCTAAAGAAACTCATATCTTGTGAGGATTAGAGTTGAGAAGGTATTTTTGAAAAACTAAGGTTCAAAACATTTATAAAATCGGAGTTTCATAGTTTTTAAAATGAGTAAAACTAAGAGTTAGGGACTTTAGAAATGAAAATTTTCTAAAAATAAGCTTTTGAATTTAAAAATGGGTCCAGGGCGAAGCCCTCTCCTCTCTCCTTAGCTACACGTAGCGAAAAAGTTAAAGAAATTAAGAATTAGTAAGGGTTAGAAGGAGAAGGTATTTTTGAAAAAACTAAGATTCAAAACATTTATAGAACCAGAGTTTCATAATTTCTAAAGTAAGTAAAACTAAGAGTTTTAAGGAGGTTAAAACTTTGAAATCATATAGAAAAGAACTATGGTTTAACACAAAAAAACAAAGAGAGTTTATAAATATTACACCTATGATAGAGGAATGCGTGAAAGAAAGCAGTATAAAAGAAGGATTACTGCTATGTAATGCTATGCATATTACAGCAAGTGTTTTTATTAACGACGATGAAAGTGGCTTGCATCAGGATTTTGAAAGATTTTTAGAAAAGTTAGCTCCAGAAAAACCTTATGATCAATATAAACACAACACATATGAAAATAATGCTGACGCCCACTTGAAAAGAACTATCATGGGAAGAGAAGTTGTTGTAGCCATTACTGATGGTAAATTAGATTTTGGACCATGGGAGCAGATTTTTTATGGGGAATTTGATGGTATGCGAAATAAAAGAGTTTTGGTAAAAATAATAGGAGAATAAAATTTTTCTTATTTTTAAACATTTTTTTGAGTATGTAAATTATGGTATAATGATAAATAAGGAAATAATTAATAAGCAGAATCAAACAGTTATTTCTTTAAACTTTTAAAAGTATTATAAAATTTATGAATGAAGATTTTAGAATAACAATGTCTTTAACTTAAAGTAGGTTGATGAAGATTTTATAATTTCTAAAGTGAGTATTAAAATAATAGGGACTTTAGAAATGATAATTTTTAGAAAATAAGCATTTGATTTAAAATGGGTCCAGGGTACAGCCCTTTCCCCCTTGCTTGGCTACAAGTACCAAAAAAGGTAAATAAATTGGGAATTATTAAGGACTAGATGCATGTAGGTGTTTTGTAAAAAATCAACGCTAAAATATACATATAATGAGGATTTTGGGATTTATAAAGTGGATATTAAAATAAAAAAAGGAGGGATAAAGTTATGAGTTTAAAAGTTTCTTCACCTTCTTTTAAGAACAATGATTACATACCAACCAAATTTTCCTGTGAAGGTAGAAATATAAATCCAAGTTTGCTGATTGAAAATATACCAGACAGTGCAAAAAGCTTAGCTTTAATAATGGACGATCCAGATGCTCCCAGAGGAACGTTTGTTCATTGGGTTGCTTGGAATATTGAATTAGCAAATGAAATTCCTGAGAACATTCCTAAAAAACATCAAGTTTCTTCTCCTATAAAGATGATGCAAGGAAAAAATAGCGCAGATCAAACTGGATATATGGGACCTTGCCCTCCTGTAGGCCACGGGGTTCATCATTATCATTTTAAAATTTATATTGTGGATACAGAAATAAATTTACCAGAAAGCGCTAAAAAAGAAGATTTACTAAAAGCAATAGAGGGTCATATAATTGATCAAGCAGAGATTGTTGGACTATATAAAAGGGATTAATTATTTGGAACCTAATTGGAAAAAGACAGGAGGGAAATCTGGTGGAATTGAAGTTTGACGTTGTTCAATTGGATATACCACAAGACTGTAATATAATAGTTGGACAATCACATTTTATTAAAACTGTCGAAGATATATATGAAACAATAGTTACCACGAATTCTTCTATTAAATTTGGTTTAGCTTTCAATGAAGCATCCGGTCCTCGCCTTATTAGATATGATGGCAATGACGAAACTTTGATAAAAGTAGCTATAGAAAACGCAAAAAAAATTGGTGCAGGGCATTGTTTTGTGTTATTAATAAATAAAGGATTTCCTATAAATATTAAAAACCAATTACAAAATGTGCAAGAAGTTTTAAAAATCTTTGCCGCAACTGCTAATCCTCTTCAAGTAATTGTTGCAGAAACTGATCAAGGTAGAGGTATCCTTGGCGTAGTCGATGGTTATTCTCCTTTAGATGTTGAAAAAGAAGAAGACATAGAAAAAAGAAAAGATCTACTTAGAAGCATTATAGGTTATAAAAGATAAAAACATTATACTATTAACTTTTTAAAATTAGAGTTTCCCATTATCAAAAGCAAAAAGAATTAGATACGTTAGAAATGAAATTCGTGAGAAATGAACATTTAAGCTTATATTGAATTCTAAGTGATTTATAAAGGAGAGCAGAAGGAGAAAAAGATGTGGTTTTTAATTATTATAGTATTATTAATACTTTTTTATTTAGTCTTTTTTTGGATTATTCCTTTTTCTCTTAATGGTGCTATATTTGATCCAAGTAGAAAAGCTTCTGTAGAAAAAATGGTCGAATTAGCTCAAGTAAAAAAAGGAGAAATTTCAGCTGATTTAGGTAGCGGCGACGGAAGAGTGGTAATTGCTTTTGCTAAAGCAGGAGCTGAGGCACATGGCTACGAAATAAACCCGCTTTTGGTAATAATTTCAAGAATCAACGTTCGAAAAGCTGGCTTGAAAGGTAAGGCTTATATACATTGGAAAAACTTTTGGAATGCCGACTTATCAAAATATGATATTATAACAGTTTTTCAAGTAGATTTTGCTATGAATAAATTAGAAGACAAGCTCAGAAAAGAAATTAAACCTGGAGCAAGAGTCATCTCTAACCATTGGACTTTTCCAAAATGGAATTACTCAAAATTCGAAAAAGATATATATGTATATGATTCAAGAGTTTATTCTATTCCTAAGGATTAGCGAATTATTGGGGTAGACGAAATATGAATAAATTATTGGTGACTATATTACTTTTAGTGTTTTCTGTAGCTTTATATTCGTATAATATACATATTTTCCCAAAAAATTTTTATATTTTCGATGATAGATTGGATAATTTTTTAGAATATTATAATATAGAAATTGATGAGAATATTATAATTTTGGAAGCAAATACTTTAAAAGAGTTTACAAAATTAACAAACTTACCCTATTCTTATTATTCAGGGGCATTTTTGAATAGTGGTGATCAATTTGTAATAGTTACGTTGCCATTTTATGTTTTAATTGAAAAAGGAATTTTCAACGATACTATATTACATGAAATTATGCATTTTTTTCTTAATAAGAATTTTGATTATTCTAAGAAAAGACAAGAAGAAATAATCTCAGAATTTTTAAGGGGGAAAAAAAATGAAAATTAATCTTTCTGATGTTTTTACAGAACCTTTTAAAATTGTTGGTAAAAATCCTGTGATTCTTATTCCAATGTTTATTGGAATAATTGTTTCTATTATTTTTGAAATTCTTGGTTACTTAGGACCAATTGCATCCTTTGTTACAACATTGATAATAGGTATATTTTCTATGATTTTTTTCACTTGGACAACTGTAATGTTTGATGATTACAAAAATGGAAAAGAAGTCAGCCTCAAAGAGAGTTATTCAAAGATTTCGTCTCTTTTTTTAGAAATTTTAGTACTTTCAATAGTTGTTGGCTTTTTGATATCCTTAGGATTTTTAGCGTTTGTAATTCCAGGTATAATTATTTCTCTTTTTCTTATCTTTTCTCCTTGTTCATTAGTTGTCGATAACTTGTCGGTTACTGATTCTATGAAAAGAAGCTTTTCTTTTGTGTTTAATGGTGATCACTTCTTCCAAATCTTAATTGTTTTGTTAGTAATCTTTCTTTTAGGATTGATACCGTTTGTGGGTATTTTTATATCGCTTGTTTTAGAGTTTTTATTACTCCCATATATTTATGTTACTTTCTCATAAAAACTATCTACCAATTAATTCTTAATGTATCTTGAAGAAAGTTTGCAAAAAAACGTTTTTGGTTATAACAGAGATAGTAGTATGATTATTATTTTGAAGCACGTTGATCGTTTTGGTTTGTAGAAGGAAAAATCTTCTTGATATAATGCAACAAATGCTCTATAAAATGTGGAGGTGATGTTTTTGAATACCAAAAAGGTTTTAGGTATATTAGAATACGCTTTATCTAAAGAAATCGAAGGAATGCAATTTTATGAATCAAAATCTAAAACAGTAAAAATAAAACAAGTAAAAGATATCTTTGAAGAGTTAAGCAATATGGAGAAAGGTCACGTAAATTACATTAGTGGTTTAATAAGAAATGTTAAAGATCATGATTATGTATACTTTTCACAAGAAGAAGATATAGGACAAGCTTTCTCAAAAAGGGCTCAGACAGAAATAGTGTATGGAGGAGATTTTGAAAGTGTGAAATCTGATATTCCTGTTTTGAGAATGGCTTATTTGATAGAAGAAGATTTTGTAAACTATTATAAAAAAGCTGCTCAAAGTGTTGATGATGATGAAATGAAAAAGATTTTGAACCATCTTGCCGAATGGGAAGAAGATCACAGAGATCGAATTTATACCCTTTATCAAAAAGTTGCTAAAGACTACTGGGAACATATGGATGTTGAACCACTCTATTAATTAAAAGCAAAATTAAAGGGATGCTTTTAGAAGCATCCCTTTAATTACACTAAAAATTGATCAACTTGCATAAGCTACACTTCGTTTTTCTCTAATTACCGTGACCTTTATAACTCCTGGATATTGTACCTTTTCTTCTATTTGAATTGAAATATCGTGTGCTAATTTTTCGGCTACAGCATCCTCTACTTTATCGGGTTGCACTATTATCCTCAACTCTCGACCAGCCTGGATAGCATAAGCTTTATCAACATATCTAAAAGATTTCGCAATTTCTTCTAATTGTTCTATCCTTCTTATATAATTTTCTAATGTCTCTTTTCTTGCGCCAGGTCTTGATGCTGATAAAGCATCACTTGCAGCAACTAAAACAGCTTCTGGAGTCATTGGATCAACTTCATTATGATGATATTGAATTGCATTAACGACTTCCAACTTTTCACCATATCTTCTGGCTATTTGCCCACCAACCAAAGCATGAGACCCTTCAACTTCATGGTCCACAGCTTTTCCAAGGTCATGAAAAAGCGCTGCGCGTTTTGCTAATTCGACATTTAACCCTAATTCACTTGCCATCATACCAGCAAATTGTGCTACTTCTATAGAATGCTCCAAAACATCTTGCCCATAACTTGTTCTAAACTTTAACCTTCCCAATAGCTTAATTATTTCATTGTGAGGCTGTTTAATTCCAACTCTTACAACGGCTTCTTTTCCCATTTCTTTTATATATTCTTCTATCTCTTTCTTTGATTTTTCATATAGTTCTTCTATTCTTGCAGGATGTATCCTTCCATCTGCTACTAACATTTCAAGAGTTCTCTTGGCAATTTCTCGTCTTAAAGGATTAAAAGATGAAATAACTACAATTTCTGGTGTATCATCTATTATTAAATCTGCTCCTGTTAATTTTTCAAAAGTTCTAATATTTCTACCTTCTCGCCCTATAATTCTTCCTTTCATATCATCTGTTGGAAGAGCAACCGTTGATGTTGTTAATTCTGATGTAATGTCTGATGCATACCTTTGAATGGCCGTTGTTATTACCCATCTTGCATATTTTTTGGCTTCATCTTCATATTGATCCTTGATTTCTTTAAACTTTTGTGCTATTTCTAATTCATATTTTTCTTTTGCTTCCTTTATTACCAATTCTTTTGCTTCTTCTTCACTCATTTTGGCTATTACGTTCAATTTAGTTTCTAAATCTTTTTCTAATTTTTCTGCATTTTCAATTTGGGATTCTAACTTTTCTTTTAATTTTTCAATGGTTTCTTCTTTCTTTTCTAAACTTTCTTCTTTACGTATAAGTCTTTCTTCTAAAGCTTTTAGTTCTTCCCTTTGTTGTTTCGCTTCTAAATCAAATTGTTCTCTTAATTTGTGAATCTCTTCTCTTGCCTCAATCAATTCTTTTTGTTTTAAAGCTTTGGCTTCCTCTTCTGCTTTATCTAAAAGTTCTTTTATTTCTTTTTGTTTGTTCTGAATTTCTAACTCTAACTGTTCTTTTCTGTTTTTTAAAGAAGCAATAAGTCTCTTATTGCCTACATATATCCCCAATATTAATGATAAAACAAATACTACAAATGCTACAATTATAGTTATCCATATTCCCATTATTAATCACCTCTCAAGTCTTCAATAACACAGTTTATAATGTCTGGCTCAAAACCTCGCCTATATAAATATGATTTAGTTTTTAACAAATCAGAAGATTTTTTATAATAATTTTTTGCTACTTCTAAAGCAATCATATAAATATCTACTTCCGTCTTAACTTTTTCCAAAGCTTCAACGATTAAATCTTCTTCAACTCCCCAGCGTTTTAATTCGTTTTGTATATATAACGGACCTTTTTTATCAAGGGTTAATTTGTCGTATGAAAATAAACACGCAAAAATTTTGTCGTCAACCAGACCACTTTTTTTACATTTTTCTACAATCTCAAAAACAACCTTTTCATCAAAACCTTTTTGTTTCAATCGTTCTTCAAGCTCTTTCTCAGATCTAACTCTATATTTCAATAAATTTAAAGCAGCTTTTTCGGCAGCTTTTTTATCATAAGGGTCAATTTTCTTCAACTTTTTCCTCTTGCGATTTTACTTTATTTTTTTCATTTTTAGAAGACTTCGATTCAAATTTTTCTGCTAAAAGTTCCGGGATAATTAATCCATGATTTTTTCTTATTTTATATTCTAAATAGTCTAATATATCAGGATTTTCAACTAAATAATTTACGGAAACATTTTTACCTTGTCCCAAACTTATTTCTTCTCCCTTATCGTTGATATAAGAAAACCAAGCACCCTTTCTCTGGATCAATCCCTCTTCTAGAGCCAAATTAAATATATCATTTTCTTTTGCGATTCCTTTCCCAAACACCATGTCAACCGAAGCTTCTTTAAAGGGTGGAGCTACCTTGTTCTTAACAACTTTTAGAGTTGTCTCAGTCCCAATTTGATCTTTTCCTTCTCTTATTACGCTGCCTTTTCTAACTTCTATTCGTATAGTCGAATAAAATTTTAAAGCTATTCCTCCTGTGGTTGTTTCTGGATTGCCATATACTACTCCTATTTTCATTCTTATCTGATTTATAAAAATCACTATAGATTTAGATTTGCTAACACTGCCCGCAAGTTTTCTTAATGCTTGAGACATCAATCTCGCTTGTAATCCCATATGAGAATCTCCCATTGCGCCTTCAATTTCTGCCTTTGGAACAAGTGCAGCTACCGAATCCACTACTATTATATCTACTATGTTTGACCTCACTAAAGAATCTACAATTTCTAAAGCCTGTTCTCCGTAGTCTGGCTGAGATACAATTAGTTTGTCGACATCTACTCCTAATTTTCGCGCATAGTCAATATCCAAAGCATGTTCTGCATCTATAAATGCTGCTATACCATTCATCCTTTGAACCTCTGCCAAAGATTGTAAAGCGAGAGTTGTTTTACCAGAGGATTCATTTCCATATATTTCAATTATTCTTCCACGAGGATATCCTCCCACTCCTAACGCTATATCTAAGGATAAACAACCTGTAGGAACAACAGAAATATTTTTGTTGTCTAAACCTTTTCCCATTATCATAACTGAACCAGTACCATGATTTTTTTCTAGTTCTTTCACAAGTTTTTCAAGCAAATCTTCTTTGTTTACATCTTTTGAATCATTTTTAGCCATTAATGATTACGCCTCCTTCAAAATCAACCGTGTATAACTTATTATATATAGGTCTTTTTTTTGTCAGTGTAGAAGAATAAATACCTATTGAATTTACAAAAACCTTTATTTCCTCAAAATCCAAAGAATTCAATAGTTCTTGCCAATGATTAGGATATCCTTTAATTCTTCCAACTGTAATATGAGGTACAAAATCTCCTTCTTTTGTATCTATTTCATTTATTTTTATGACTTTTTTTACTTCCTCATATAATCCAACTAAGGTTGGATCATCCTTTATTCCAAGCCACAACACCCTTGGAACGTTATTGTTCTCAAAAAATCCTATCCTTTGTATTTTAAAAATAAAAGTTGGAAAACCCGTTAATCTTTCGCCTATTTTGTATGCCAAATGAGCTATTTTTGATATTTTTTGATCTCCCAAGAAAAATAAAGTAAGATGAACATTTTTAGCTTGAGTCCAGTTTGCTTTAAACCCCATTCTTTTAAGTTTTTCTATTAAATCAGATATACCTTTTTCTAACTCTTTATTTGTTTCTATCGCTATAAAAGACCTGACTTTACTATCATTTATAGGTTCTTTGTCTTCTTTTAATTGAATCATTTGAATTCCTCCCTTACTTCGTTTCACCTTTAAAGTACGAAGTGTTTTTTAACGTATAATTCACAGCAGATAGGAGGCTTATAATTAAGGTAAAATATACAAAAATATTAATAAAAAAAGCTGTAACTTGTAAATAAATCAGGATAATCAAAATAATTTCTAAGACAGTCTTAATTTTTCCAAGTATATCCGCGGGTATAACTAAATTTCTACTTGCTAAATACATCCTAAGTCCACTTACATAAATATCTCTTGATATAATTAAAGCAACAAACCAGCCAGGTAATAAGTTAACGGATAACATAGCAACGAAAATAGAGTTTATAAGGATTTTATCTGAAATCTGATCTAAAAATTTCCCTAAGTCGGTAACTTGCTTCGTTCTCCTAGCTATTAGTCCATCAAACAAATCAGTGAGAGACGCCACTATAAAAACAATCAAGGCAGCGAAATAAAAATTTTCTCCTAAAACAGTTAAAATGAATATAGGAATTACTAAAATTATTCTACTTAGACTCAATAAGTTTGGGACATTCATCTTTTAGCTCCCCTTCCAGATCATATTCGTAAGCTCTTGATATTAGCACATTTGCAAATTCTCCAACTTTTAAATCTTCATCTTCTTTTAAAAATACATTCCCATCAATTTCGGGAGCATCTAAATAACTTCTTGCCAAATAAACACCGTTTTCTTTCTCTTCAAGAAGAACTTTCATAATCTTTCCTACATAGGATTCAAGTATTTCTTTTGATATTTTACTTTGAAGTTCCATCAATTCTTTTTGCCTATTAATTTTAATTTTTTCAGGTACTTGATCAATCATTTTAAACGCTTTTGTACCGTCTTCCTTTGAATATCTAAAACTCCCCAACCGTTCAAATTTAACTTCTTTTACAAATTCCATCAGTTCTTCAAAGTCTTTGGAAGTTTCGCCGGGAAAGCCTAACATTAATGTTGTACGAATAGCAGAAGGTTCTTTTCTAATTCTTTCTATAATTTTGATTATTTCAGTTTTCTTTTTTAACCTTCCCATGGAATTAAGAATATTATTAGAAATATGTTGAATTGGTATATCAAAGTAGTTTAAAACTTTTTCATTGTGATGAATAGAATCTATTATTTCCTGGGTTATAAAATCAGGATGTAAATACATTACTCTAATCCAAAAATCTCCATCAATTTTATTCAACGTATCTAAGAGTTTTGGCAACGCTTGATTTTTGTAAATATCTACACCGTATAAAGAATTATCTTGAGATACTAATATAACTTCTTTAACACCATTTTTTACAAGAAAATTTACTTCATTTTTTATGTCTTCAATTTCTCTGCTTTTTGGTTTTCCTTTAAAAGAAGGAATAGAACAAAAGGTACAATTTCTACTACATCCATCACCAATTTTCACATATGCATAATAAGAGTCTGGAAAGGATCTACTTTCACATTTGTAGATTGTTTCCGGCTCGTTAGATTTAAAAAATAGCAAACCTCTTTCAACATTATCAACAACAGTTTTTGGAGATATAACTCCAAAGATTCCGTCCAATTCCGGTATTTCTTCTTTTATTTCATTGTAATACCTTTCTGTAAGACAACCAAGTGCAATTACTCGCAAATTTTTATGATTTTCTTTTAGAGATATATATTCAAATATTGTTTCTATACTTTCTCTTTTTGCCTCTTCTATGAAACCACAAGTATCAATAAATATTAAATCAGAATCTTCAGGTTTCTTTTCATATAAATATCCTTTACTCTCTAATAAACCTTGCAAATTATCCATATCTGCATCGTTTTTTGGACAACCTAACCTAACTATATGAAACTTTTTCATTTGTTGCCTCCACTTGCACTAAATTAAAGATAAACAATTTATTATTACTCTAATTATATCAAATTTTCTTGAAAAATGAATATTTTATCTTGCGTAGTTATACAAACATATAAATTAACTCTATTTTTGCCAATTTTTCCCAACGTTTATATCAACTTTCAAGGGAACTTCTAATTTTACGACATTTTCCATACAATCTTTAACAACCTTTTTTGTATTTTCAACTAATTTTTCTGGTAGTTCTATGAGAACTTCATCATGAACTTGAAGAATCAATTTTGCCTGTTCATCAAGAGTTTCATACAACTTTATCATGGCTAATTTCATTATATCAGCCGCACTTCCTTGAATAGGGGTGTTTATAACTATTCTTTTTAATTCTGATTGATTAGTTTTTATTTTATTTAAAAATCTTTTTCTTCCAAATATAGTTTCAACATAACCTTTGCTTTTTGCAACTTTTAAACTCTCTTCTTGACTTTCTTGTACCTTTTTATAAGTTTCAAAATACTTTTTTATAAATGTTTTGGCATCTTCGACAGGTATACCAAGATTTTCAGCAAGCCCATAAGCGGAAGACCCGTATATAAGAGAAAAATTAACCACTTTTCCAACTCTTCTCATATTGGAATCGACCTTCTTAACATCAACACCAAATATTTTTGCAGCCGTTAAAGAATGAATATCTTCATCATTTATGAAAGCATTTATCAATGTTTCATCCTTTGTTATATGAGCCAAAACCCTTAATTCTATCTGCGAATAATCTGCGCTTAATAACACAAAGTCTTCTTTTTGTACTTTAAGCGTTCTTCTTATTCTTTCTCCTTCTTCTTCTCTTATAGGCAAATTTTGTAGGTTGGGTTCACTGCTACTCAATCTCCCAGTAGCGGTACCAGTTTGATTGAATGAAGTATGGACTCTTCCTGTTTTTGGATTAACTAATTTTGGAATAGCAACTATGTATGTTGAAATAAGTTTTTGATATTTTCTATATTCTAAAAGCTTTTCAACTATAGGATGCTCATTTTTTAAAGACTCTAAAGCATCTGCGTCTGTTGAATAAACACCACTTTTTGTTTTTCTTTTACCTTTCAAACCTAAATGTTCGAAAAGTAATTCTCCAACCTGCTTTGGAGAATTAGGATTGAAATCATACCCCACCATTTTTTTCATTTCGGCCATTAAAGAATCCAATTTTTTGTTATATTCTATTTCAAGTTCTTTCAACTCTTTTAAATCAAAATACACCCCGTTTATTTCCATTTCTGAAAGTACGTTAATCGTTGGTATTTCAATTTTTTGAAATAATTCCAATAGTTCGAATTCTTCTAATTTTGGTTTCAAAACTTCAAACAATCTGTATGCAATATCAGCGTCTTCACCAGCGTAATCGACTACTTTTTGCTTCTCGATATCTCCTAAAGTTAAAAGTTTTATATCTTTTCCGAATAATTCTTTGTATTTAGTTGATTTGTAATCTAAATATTCTTTTGCAAGATCATCCATATTGAACCTTCTACTGTCTGGATCTAATAAATATGCTGCTATCATAGTATCAAAATATACTTTTTTTAACTCTACACCATTTACTTTTAAAACAGAAATATCGTATTTTAAATTTTGTCCAACAATTTTTTTGTTATTCAATATATCTATGAGTTCATTTACTATGTCCCATCTTTTTTCGTCTTTGTATAAATCAAGAAAATATCCTTCAAATGTTTCAACAGATAACGCTATACCAACGATATCTGCTTTATATGGATCTAAAGAGGTAGTTTCTATGTCAAAAGAAATAATCTCGTTTTCTTCAATAATTTTCAATAATTCTTTATAATTTTTTGAAGTGAACAATTCATATTTTCCTTTTGAAGAATAATCTTTTCTTTTTTCTTTTGTGGAGAGATTAGTACTTTTTTTAGAATTTTCTTGTGTGATATCTAATTCTTTTAGTATAGAATTAAATTCCAGTCTCCTCAAAAGTTCTCTTAAATCTTCTTTGTAACCTCTATATACAATCTCTTCGTCTTTATACATTTTTTCAATAGGAGCGTCTAACATTAGTTTTACAAGTTTTTTGCTCATAACAGCATTATCTTTATTTTCAATGAGCTTCTTTTGAGTGGATCCTTTGATTTTATCTATATTTTCGTACAGTTCTTCTATACATTCGTAATCTTGAAGTAATTTTTGAGCAGTTTTTATACCAATACCTTTTACTCCAGGAATATTATCCGATGAATCTCCCATTAACGCTAATAAATCAGCAATTTTTTTAGGAGGGACTCCCATCTTTTTCTCTACTTCTTTTTCATCATATTTAACTATCTCCGTTACTCCTTGCTCAGGTCTTAAAATATAAATATTTTCTTTCACTAATTGCATCATATCTTTATCAGAAGTTATAATGTAAATATTGTCATAATTTTCCTTTTTTTTAACTACTATTGAAGCTATTACATCATCGGCTTCGTAATTATCCATTGAAATAAACTTTATTCCTAATTTTTCTACAAGCTCCATAATGTAAGGTATTTGTTGAATATATTTTTCGGGAGTTTCAGGACGTTGAGCTTTATAACTTTTAAGTAATTCGTTTCTATACGTTGACGTTTTTTTATCCATAACAAATATTATTGAATCTTCTCCCTTTTTTACGTAATCTTTCAATAACTTGAGAAGCATCCTTGCAACACCGTATATAGCATTTGTAGGAAGGCCGTCAGAAGTACTCATCCAATCTCCCAAAGCAAAAAAGGCTCTATATGCTATTGCCGAACCATCTATCAAATAAAGATTTCCCATAAAAACACCTTCTTTTTGAATCTTTAAATTTTGTGTAATTTATGAATATTAAAACTCTATTTTCACCAAATTGAATTTTCCTGTTTTTTCATCAGGTCTTATATCTTCCACAACTTCTATTGTAAATTTTACATTTCTCATCTGCTTTTTTTCTAAAATATTTTGAAGTCTCATTTTAGTATCTTTTAAGACAGAATTTAGATCTTTATCCTTAGAAACAACTATCCTAAACGTAAAAGTATCCAACCCTGTTTGCACAAATTGAAACCTGTTAACTCCTTTAACAAAGAATTCCGCTATAACGATAGGATGTATGAAATCTTTTTCCTTTTTTTCATTTATAAAATACGGAATCAGTTCATTTCTTCCCACAACATCTTCAATAGGAGTAAAAGGCCACATTGTATTTTCTTTTTCAACAGGTTTTAAGATGTCGCTTATTTCGTATCTTATAAGTGGTTGTGTGTAGTTGTATAAATTCGTCAATAATAATCCTTCTTTTTCTATTTCAACATAAACTGCATCATCGTACAAATACATATAATCGAGATCTTCTCTTGAGACTCCCATTGCTAAAGACTCCGAAGTAGCATAGCTATTAACTATCTTCGCCTCAGGCCAAGCTTCCTTTAAAATCAACTTTGTTTCTTTAAACAAGGGCTCTCCACCGGTAACTATCGTTTCAGGATTTACATTTAAAATCTTTTGTTTTTGATATAGGGCTATACTTTTTATACCATTCGGATATCCTGTCAAATTATCAGGCTTAAATTTATTCAAAATATCAATGTATTCATTTATAGGTTTATTTATATCCATAATTAAATAATCTTTATAAAAATATTGTTCTAACTGATTAATAGGAGATAAAAACAAACTTATTGCTGCGTAATGTCCGTCAACTGCTCCTATAAATGCATATTTCTTCCTTGTTAAATCAAAATGAGGAAACATACGTGTAGAAATCGCTTTTATAAAGTCCCATTCTTTTTTCCCATATAAATAATATCCTATCGTACCGCTTGTTCCAGAACTATGAACTACGTAGTATTTATTAAACAAAAGAGCGCGTGGATCTGGATTGTTGCTTAAAAAATTTTCAACTACTTGTTTATTTATTTTTGAATCTTTAAAAAATTTATTAAAGTTTTCCATAAGAATATTTTTATTGATTTTAGGCAGCTCGGAAATGTCTGTGGATTCTATATTTTTAATCGTTATACCAAAAGAATCATAGTACTCTTTATAAAAAGGTACATTATTTAAAACAAATCTCAAAATTTTTTTTAACTTTTTTTCTCGAAGTTTTAGTATTTCTTCTCGAGATTTTTTTATATTGTTTTGTAATGAATTGTATAAATAAACTGTCCTTAAAAAACTCATAATTGACCGAACTCATTAACAAAGTAAGTTAGGAAACTTTTGTCATAGATAACAAAACGAATATCTTTAAGAAACTTAGGATTATTATTAACAAAATCAAAAACTGCTTTTTTGTAAATAAGAACAGCTTTTTCGATGGGATAACCATATATGCCCGCACTTATAGCAGGCAACGCTATTGAATTTAATTTCAGCTCTTCGGCTTTTTTTAAAGAATTATAAACTGCACTGTACAGTAACTTTTCTTCATTTTTGTTTCCACCTTTCCATATTGGACCAACAGCATGAATTATATATTTACATTTTAAATTACCCCCCGAAGTAACAGCTACGTTTCCAGTTTCCACACTTCCAAATTTTCTTACGTAATCATTTGACTCCTTTTGAACCTGTGGCCCACCTTTTTTTGCTATTACACCTGCAACACCACCACCATGCATAAGTTCTGAATTTGCAGCATTAACGATTGCATCAACCTCTTCTTGTGTTATGTCTCCTTCAATTATATCAATCAATACACCATTTATTTTAATTTTTTTAATTATTTTATTCATATTGATACCTCCTGTAAATAATTATTATACTTACTTTAGAAATTCCAAAATCTACCCTGAACTCCTTTTAAATTCAAAATTCTATTTTTAGAAACGTCTCATTTCTAAAATCCTTAATAATTATTGCTCACTTTATAAAATCTCAAATCTCGTCAGTTATCAAATAATTATATCAAATTTGGTTTTTATATACTAAATTTCAAGAAAAAATGAGAAAAAACTGTTTAATCAAAAATAATTGTTTCTAATATTTTCTAATTCGATATAAACAAGAATAAAGAAATTTTGAAAATAATTTTTTTTATTTTATAATAAAGAAGGAAATTTTCATTTTTTAAATAAGTTTTAAAATTTTTTTTCAAAAAAGCCCAAATTTTAAGGAGGTGTTTTCTGTGAGGAAACTGTTAGCTGTGTTTTTAGTAGTTTTAATGAGTGCTTTGATTTTCACTCAATCGATTACTTACTGGCACACGCAAGTAGAAACAGATAGACAACAAAGAATAAGAGCGTTGGCACAAATTTTTCAAGCTCAAACAGGAATAAAAGTGAATTTAGTTCCAATTGAAGAAAACGAGATTTTGGAACAGATTCCAAGGGCAGTTCAAGCTGGTACTTTGCCAGATGTTATAGAAGGAGGAATTTCTCCAATTTTATTGTTAGGAAGCCAAGGTTTTATGGACACTAAATTGAACGCTAAAATAATCGAAGATTTTGGGGATGTATACACCGGAGTTTCAAGATTAATGCAAGCCCCAGATGGTGGTTATTATGGGGTCCCTTTAAGTGCATGGGTTCAAGGAATTTGGTACAAAACTAATTTATTTGAAGAGAAAAATTTAGGAGCACCAATTTCATGGTACAACATTTTGACCGCTGCAAAAACCTTGCATGACCCACAAAATAGATTTTATGGTTTGGTTCTTCCCAAAAGAGCGGATGCTTATACAGAACAAGTCTTTACACAGGTTGCACTTTCTAATGGTGCAAGACCTATAGACACAGAAGGAAATATCCTTTTTAATACCCCAGAAATGATACAAGCATTCGCATTTTATAAAGAATTGGGTAAATATTCACGTCCAGGTTTTACCGGCGTTCCAGAAGCTCTGAATGCTTATCTTAATAATGAAGCAGCTATGGTTTTTTATTCAACTTACATAATGGATGATATTGCAGTAGAAGAAGTACAAAAGAGAACTGTACAAAATTTTGATCCTAAACTTGTTGAAAACACAGGATTTGCAAACATGATGATGAATATAAGGCCATCTTCATTTGGTGAAGTTATTGGAATAGGCATATTAGACACTTCAAAAAATAAAGATGCAGCTGAACAATGGGTAAAATTCCTTATGAGTGGAAGTAATTATATTTATTTCTTGCATATGGCACCAGGAGGGATGAATCCAACAAGAAGTTCAATAGCTGAAATGGATGAATTTATGGATAATCCTGTATTAGAAAGATACGGAAAAGAACAAATCACTACCATTATTTCCGCTTTGGAAACCGTTGAAAGATTTGAATTCGTGGAAGGTCAAATTATCGACGAAATGGCTATTTTGTCAGGTAATTTTGTAATAGGAAGAGCAATAAATCAAATGTTTGCTAATGATTGGACACCTGAACAAACTGCACAATGGGCTCAAAAAGAGGCAGAAAGAGTTTTAGGTAGATAATCTTTTAGCGACAACTATATAAAGGGGAATTAAAAATTCCCCTTTTTTAATAATGAGAAATATTGGTAAAAGAAACGAATTCTATTTTCGAAAAACAGCAAACTTTACTTAAGGATTTTAGAAATGATAATTTTCGAAAAATGGGTCCAGGGCGGAGCCCTCCCCTCTCTTTCGCTACACGTAGCGAAAAAGTTAAAAAAATTCAGAATTAGTGAAGATTAGAACTGAGGAGGTATTTTGTAAAAAAATCGATTCTAAAACATATATATAATAAGGATTTTGGAATTTCTAAAGTGGGTATAGAAAGAATTTTAGGGACTTTAGAATTAAAGATTTTTGAAAAATAAGCTTTTGAATTTAAAGTGGGTTCAGGGCGGAGCCCCTCTCTATCTTTCGCTACACGTAGCGAAAAAGTTTAAAAAATTCATAGTAAATAAGAATTAGCGTTGAGGAGGTATTTTTGGAAAAACCAAGTGTCAAAACATCTATATAATCTGAGTTTCAGAATTTCTAAATACGTTGAAATTTAGTTTTAAGGAGGGTAAAAATGGAAAATAAATTTAAAGATTTATCTCCTTTAAAAAAGAAAGAAGCCTATTTTGGTTGGAAGCTTATATCTCCAGCAGTAATATTAATAGGGTTGTTCATCTTATATCCTGTTATATACAATATATATCTCAGTTTTTTTGAGGTTTCAATATCTCCAAACCAACCAAATAAATTTGTTGGATTTGCTAATTATACCAGGATATTAAGTGATGCTACTTTTTGGAATTCATTTGGTACAACACTATTATTTGTTTTAATAACAGTAGCAGGAAGTATTTTGGTTGGTTTAGGAGTCGCACTTTTGATGAATAAGAAATTCCCTGGTAGAAGTATCGTAAGGGCACTTATTTTATTTCCTTATGTTGCTCCGGTTATTTCAACAGTTTTTGCTTGGCAATATGTTTTGATGCCTGTAAACGGGCCACTTACTTTATTGTTAAGTAATTTAGGAATAATGGATGCCGGTAAAGATTTGATCAACGATCCCAACAATGCTTTGATAGTTGTTTCTATATACAGTATTTGGAAAAACTTTCCTTTCATTTATCTTATGATTTTATCAAGACTACAATCGATACCTGAAGATTATTACGAAGCAGCAGATATCGATGGAGCAAACGGCTGGAAAAAATTTAGGCATATTACTTTACCTGAACTTTACTACGTATTAGGCTCTTTAGTTCTTTTAAGAGGTATTTGGAATTTTTATAAGTTTGAAGAAGTTTATCTTTTATCAAAAGAGGCAAAAACCTTACCTATATATTTGTATGAAAGAGCTTTTGTAGGCATACCTGAACTTGGAGTTGCTGCCGCCATATCTACAGTCCTTTTCATTGTGATGATGGTTTTAATAACCATTTACGTAAGGAGAGTGTTAAAATGGTAGTAAGAAAAAAATCTTTTATAAAAACGTTTTTCTTTTGGTTTTTTATCGTGATTGTGGTAATTTTTGTTGCTTATCCTTTTGCTTATATGGTTTCTGTTTCTTTTAGATACGATTCTGATGCTTTTGATTCACATTTGATACCCAGAAATCCCACTTTAACGCAGTATGCACAACTATTGGGATTACAAGAATCCATACGACAACAGATGAGTCAGGAAGAGCAACAACTGATGAAACTTTTAGAAGGGTTACCTGAAGAGCAAAGACAACAAGTATTAAATAATATTATGGCTGAAAGAAAAAAAGAATCTTTTCCTTTCTTGAGATGGTTTGGAAATAGTTTGTTGGTTGCAGGATTGAGTGCTTTAACAAGTGTAATAATAGGAATATTTGGAGCATACTCCTTTAGTAGAATATGGTATCCCGGACGTGATCTTGTTCAAAGAGGAGTGCTTTTAGTTTACCTTGTGGGTGGAGTCATTCTTTCAGTACCTTTGTATGCAATGTTTGTTAGGTTAGGATTGACTAATTCTGCAGGAACATCTTTGTTCTCTTTGTATATAATTTATATTATTCAAACACTTCCAGTTTCTTTATACATGCTTGGAAATTATTTTAGAACCATTCCTGAGTCTATTGAAGAGGCAGCCTTAATTGATGGAAGTACCAGAATTGGAACAATAATGAGAATAATAATACCTCTTTCTATGCCAGCTATAGTTACAGTCTTTATATATGCGTTTATGATAGGATGGAATGAATATTTATTTGCATCAATCTTTATCAGACCTTATCCAAGTGCTTATACTTTACCTGTTGGATTGAGAGAAATATTCTTCTCTGAGCATGCCGTTTGGGCAAAGATGATGGCTGCTTCCGTTTTAACTGCCGTACCTGTTATAATATTATTTATGGGTGTTGAGAAATATCTTACCGCTGGATTGACTGCGGGTGGAGTTAAAGAATGAGAAAACACTTTGAATTTGATTATAGACATTTTAAGAAAAAAGGTTTTTGGGACTTTAGAATTTTAAATGAATTATTTAATAATTATTAAAATAAAAAGTTATTTTTTGAACCCAAAGAGGTGTTATTACAGTGAACATTGGACTTATGCACTTTAGAATAGGGGAAACAGATGGAGTTTCTTTGGAAATGGCAAAATGGAAAAAAGTTTTGAAAGATATGAAACATAAAGTATATTTGATAGCTGGAGACATGGGAACTTCAGCAGGGTTCAAAATACCATTCATCGCTTATACTGATAAAAGGAATAATATTTTAAAAGAAAAGTCTTTTGTTAATTTAGGCGATTGGGATGAAAACAAGTATAGAGCAGAGTTAGATGATTACATTGAAGATGTTTATAATCAGTTATATGAATTAATGCCTTTAGATTTAATTATTGTTAACAATATGTTTTCATTGGCTCATAATCCTGCTGCCGCTGTGGCACTTTATAGATTTTGCAAGGACAATTCTATAAAGATGATAGGTCATCATCATGATTTTTATTGGGAAAGAGATTTTTATAAAAATCCAACGAACGATTATATTAAAAGTATATTAGAAAATTTTTTCCCACCCGTAGATATTACTCATGTAGTAATTAATTCTTTGGCACAAGAAGAACTAAAAAAAGTTAAAGGTTTAGACAGTTGTATCATTCCAAACGTTTTTGATTTTGATCAACCACTATGGAAAATTGATAGTTATAATATAAAAATTTATGAAAAACTGGAAATTTCTCCTAATGATTTAATATTTTTACAAGCTACCAGAATCGTAAGAAGAAAAGCTATAGAACTTGCTATTGATACTGTAGCTGAAATAAAAAATGCTTTAAAAGATTATATAGGTATGGTAACTTACAAAGGCAAAAAGATAACTGAAGAAACAAAGATATTTTTGATATTGCCAGGTTTGTCTGAGGAATCTGATTATGTTAATGTACTAAATGAATACGCAAACCAAAAAGGTGTGGAACTAAAATTTGCTTCCTCTATATGCGATGACATTAGACATGAAGAAGAAGAGATATTTTCTTTATGGGACTTTTATGCAATTTCTGATTTTATAACATATCCAAGTATTCTTGAAGGCTTTGGAAATCAATTTTTGGAAGCTATATTTTCTAAAACGCCGATTTTAATCTTTGAGTACCCTGTTTTCAAAAAAGACATCGCACCTTTAGGATTTGAAGTAGTCACACTTGGAGGTAAGGCAGAATATGAAAAAGGCATGTATAGAGTAAATCAAGAAGAAGTTAAAAAAGCAAAAGATCAAATCTTAGATATATTATTTGATTCAAAAAAAGTGTATGAAATAACTCAAAAAAACTTTGAATTAGGGAAAAAATATTTTTCTTATCAAACCTTAGAAAAAAAATTAAAAGAGTTACTTTACCAACAAAATTCTTAAATTTTATAAGGCCTTTAGAAATGAAGCGTTTCTAAAAATAGAATTTTGAATTTAAAAGGAGCCCTCTCCCCATTCCTTGGCTACAAGTACCAAAAAAGTTAAAAAATTCAGAGTTAGTGAGGGTTAGAACTGAGGAGGTATTTTGTAAAAAGTTAAACGCTAAAATATTGATAAAATATAAATCTTAGAATTTTTAAAGTGAGTAATAAATTTGAGAAAAGGAGGAATAAAAACGTGCCAATGTTCTTTAAAGAAGATATTTTAAATGAATTACCTAAAAAAGCTAAGATAGTTGTTGGTATTCCAAGTTACAATAATTCAAGTACAATATCTTTTGTCGCAAAAACTGCTGCAGAAGGTATAAGAGAATATTATAATTCAGATGGAATAATAATAAATTCTGATGGTGGTTCTAAAGATGGAACAAAAGAAGCTTTTATGAAAACCGACACCAGAAATATCCCTAAGGTTGCTTTTGATTATATAGGACTTGCTGGTAAAGGAAGTGCAATGCTTTCAATCATAGAAATTGCAAGACATTTGAACGCAGAAGCTTTAGTGTTTTTAGACTCAGATTTAAAAAGCGTGAGACCTTGGTGGATAGAAAGATTAACAGGTCCTATAATTAAAAAACTCTCGGATTATGTTACTCCTTATTATAGAAGACATAAGTACGATGGAACTATAACTAATCAAGTTTGTTATCCTTTAACTACAGCCTTATACGGACAAGAAGTAAGACAACCTATCGGAGGAGACTTTGGTATTGGCAAGGAACTTTTTGATTCTTTTTTAATTGAGGCAGAAAAAATAGCTAAAACCGACGTAGCGAGATTCGGAATAGACATTTGGCTAACAACCAAATACTTGGTGCTTTCTAAGAAACCCTTATATCAAGCCGCTCTTGGAGCTAAGATTCATGATCCAAAGGATCCAGGTTCAGACCTTGCCCCTATGTTTACTCAAGTTGTCGGAACGTTATTTGATCTTACTTTGGAAAATGCTGGTAAGTGGAAAAGAATAAATTCTATTACTCAAGCTCCTATTTATGGAGAAATACCCGAAGTAACCCCTGAAGTAGTAAATATAAATGTTGATAACTTAAAAAATCAATTGATCGATGGTTTGAACGATGAAATCACGAAAAACCTCGCAGGTAAACATTTAGATAACATCTTAAAAGAAAGAAAGGTGTCGCTTGAAGAATGGGTTGACATTTTGTATAATGCACTGATCAAGTATTCGTCTTCAAAAGATAAAACGTTGATAAAATCTCTTGTCCCATTATATTTTGGAAGAGTAGCGGACTTTGCAGAAATTACTATAGACATGAACGAAAAAGATGCTGAAGATTTTATAAGAAACCAGGTTAAAGTATTTTTAGATAAAAAAGAAACACTCACTGAAAAATTGTAATTTATTAAGTATTAAGAGGTGTTTTTAGATGGTTATTTCTAAGATAAAAGGTTTATTTAACTCTTTAACCGATACTGAAAAAAAAGCCGCACAATACATTATAGAACGTCCGGGAGACGTTATTCATTATAGTATAACAGAACTTTCAAATTGGGCAGGAACAAGCGAAACTACTGTATACAGGCTTTTAAAAAAAGCAGGTTATTCAGGTTATCAAAGGTTTAAAATAGATTTAGCAAGAGAGTTAAGTATGCCTATTCCTGAAACAAAAGAAGTAAAAGATATTTTTGATACTGTTTTCAACAAAGTTATTAAATCTCTTAGTGATATACAGACAGAGTTGGATAGAACAAAAATTGATAAAGTTTCTGATATTATTATTAGAAGTAAAAAGCTATTGTTTTATGCAGTAGGAAGATCTTTTCCAATTGCCTTGGATGCATCTTTAAAATTCGCAGCTTTAGGATTTTCCTCTGTAGCCTATTCTGATCCACATATGCAAGTTATTGTAGCTTCAAACTTGGAAAAAGAAGATGTTGTTGTTGCCATAAGTCATTCAGGTGTAATTAGAGATACGTACAAATCTGCTCAAGTAGCCAAGGAAGCCGGTGCTTTCACAATAGGTATCACTTCTGGTGTGAATTCTCCTTTGTCTAAAATTGTTAATTTGGTTTTGTATACGTCTGCGGGCGAACCAAACGATAGTGAATTCACCGCAATTAGAATCGGAGAGATGTTTATGGTTGAATTGTTATATAATGCAGTTGTTTCAAAAATACAAATAGGGACAAAAGAAAGTAACGTGGTACAGGCAATGAAAACTAAAAGATTCTCATAATACAATAAAAACACTTGCTAAAATTGCAAGTGTTTTTATTTTATGTAAGATTAAAAAATAATTTTTTGCGATAAAATATTTAGAGACTTAGAAATAATAATTTTAAAAAATACGCTTTTGAATTTATAACAGTAAGTGCGCAGAACTCTCTGCATTCTTTCGATATGAGTACCGAAGAAGTCAAGAAAAATAGAGAACGATTTAAAATTAGAATTTGGAGGTATTTTATAAAAAGTCAAACGCTAAAATATCCATAAAATGTGAAGTTTATAATTTCTAAAGATAGTATTATCGTACTAAAAGGAGGTAATTTATGAAAACTCTTATAAAAAATGCAAACGTTGTCTCTCATTCAACCAATGGAATCAAAAATATTGTAATTGAAGATAAGATTATTTCTAAAATAGCAGAAGATGAAATAGAAGAAAAATTTGACAAAATAATCGATACAGGTGGTAAAACTTTGATTCCAGGAATAATTGATATGCACGTACATCTTCGAGAACCAGGATTTGAACATAGAGAAGATCTTGAAAGTGGTTTAAAAGCAGCTTTACATGGTGGAATAACTCTTGTGGGAGTTATGCCTAATACGGAACCAGCTATAGACAATCCATTCCTTGTAGAATATTTGAAATTAAAATCGGAAAAGTTGAATTTAGCAAAACTTCTTCCAATTGGAAGTGTAACAAAAAATCGTGAAGGAAAAGAATTAACAGATATGTTAGCAATGGGTGAGAAAGGAGTAATAGCCTTTAGCGATGATGGAAATCCTGTCGAAGATTCTTGCATAATGTTAAAAGCTTTACAACTTTCAAAAAAGATTGGTTTACCTATAATAAATCACTGCGAAGTAAAAGAATTATCAAGAAATGGGCATGTTAGAGAAGGTTATTATTCAAAACATTATGGTATAGAAGGTATTCCTGATATCGCAGAATCTGTAATGGTCGCAAGAGATATAGAACTGGCAAAATATTGTAAAACTCATGTTCATATTGCCCATCTTTCTACAAAGGCTTCTGTTGATTTAATAAGAAAAACAAAAAAAGAAGGAGTAATGGTTACTTCAGAAGTAACACACAATCACTTACTTTTCACTGATAAAGATCTTTCAGATTATTCTACCAATAAAAAGGTTAATCCCCCTTTACCTACCCAGAAAGATCAATTAGAACTTTTAAAAGGATTACAAGAAGGAGTTATAGACATTATAGTGACTGACCACGCACCTTATTCCAAAAAGGAAAAGCAAGTAGAATTTCAAAGTGCCCCTTATGGGATCTCAGGAGTCGAAACCTTATTATCTTCTTTAATATTATTATCTCAAAAATATGATATTAACTTTATTGATTTGATAAAAAAGGTTACTTATTATCCTGCAAAGATATTTGGCATTGAAAATGTTGGGGACATTAAAGAAGGATATTTTGCGGATTTAGTAATATTAGATACTGAAAAATTCTGGGTAGTTGATGAACTTTCTCTTTTATCCAAAGGCAAAAATACTCCTTTTTTAGGGGAAAGATTACCAGGGGTTGTCGAAAAAACCTTTGTGGAGGGAGAAATAAAATATGATATTGGCTAAGATAACTGAAAAAAGGTTAATTAAAGATTATTTTATTTTGGAATTAAAATTAGACGAACCTTTACATTCGCAGCCTGGACAATTTATAATGATCAAGGTAAAAGATGATGTCAACTTGCCCAAACCTTTTTCTATAATGAATGAAGAAGGAAATTTTATTACTTTATTTATAAAAATTGTAGGACAATTTTCTTTAAATCTTTCTAAACTTAAATCTGGGGATGAAGTATTACTTAGAGGACCATACGGAATACCTTTTTTGAATAAAATCGAAAAAAATGATAAATATTTTTTATTAGGTGGTGGTTGCGGTTCTGCACCATTGATATATTTTTATAAAAAATATCCACAACTGGTTAAGGATTATGTTTTTGCTTTTAAAGAAAAATATGTAGAAACACTCTTTTCTGATTTAACTCTTTACGTAGACGAAAAGGTTGGAAAAACTCCTTTAGAATATTTATCTGAAAACATATCTCAAATACGAGAATGTGATTTTTTAGTCTGTGGTAGTAAAAACCTTATAAAAAATTTTTTTGAATTTTTCCCTATGCTTAAAACAAAATCTTACGTTTCTTTAGAAGAGAATATGGGATGTGGAGCTGGATTATGCAAGGGTTGCCCAGTCCAAACCAATCAAGGAATAAAGATGATTTGTAAAGATGGACCTATATTTAAGGCCGATGAGGTGAACTTAGAATGGATATAAACATATGTGGTATAAAATTTAAAAATCCAATAGTGATAGCATCAGGTCCAGGCGGGAATGGAAAAGAACTTAGTAATTATATAAATCTTTCAAGATTAGGTGGTTTTACAACAAAGACGATTACTTATAAGCCTAAAATTGGTAATCCACCTCCACGTATAATAAATATAGAAAATGGGGTGATAAATTCTATAGGATTGGAAAACCCAGGCTTTGAAGAATTTTTGAAAAATGATCTACCTTTTTTAGAACAGTTCGATACCAACATAATTGCAAGCATTGGAGGATATAATTCTAATGAATTTTGTTATATGATAAAAGCGTTGGAAAATACTAAAATAAAGATTAACGAATTGAATCTTTCTTGTCCTAATGTGGATAAAGGAGGAAGTGTGATATTAAATGACGTAGAAGAAACTAAAAAGATTATAAAAGAGACTCGTAACGCTACTCATAAGCCTCTATTTGTAAAATTAGGAATAGAAGGAAACCTCGAAGAACTTGCCAAAATATGTGTTGAAAATGGGGCAGATGGTTTAACTTTGATAAATGCTCCCAAAGGAACAAAGATTAGCCTTAAAGATAGAAATATGGATTTAAAACGTGGATATGGGGGTATTAGTGGTCCAGTAATCAAACCTTTAGGGCTTGCCAGTGTTTATAGAGTAAAAAAATTGTTTCCAAAAATTCCAATAATAGGAATGGGAGGTGTTGTCAGCAAAACTGACGTCCTTGAATATTTAGCTGTAGGAGCAACCTTAGTAGGAATAGGTTATGGAGTTATGCTGGATCCACAACTTCCTATGCACATCATTGAAGGATTAGATGAAAGTTCAACATAGCTATAGATGAATATCATTAATCTATGATATAATATTTTAAAATCTTCAATGGGGGCGTATCTTTTTGCAAGAGAAAGCTAAATTACCTAATGATATCCTTATAATGCTCATTCTATTTGCATTAATACCTTTTTTAATGGCTCCAAAATTCGTTTATGAATATTCTACACAAAAGCATCTTGTATTTACGATATTTATGTTAATTATCGTGTTCTATTATTTTATAAAATATTTTTCTAAATCTGCAAAATTTGAGTACACTTATGCACATATGTTTTTATCTTTTTTTAGCGTGTCTGCTTTTCTTTCTTTGATATCTGTCTACATGGAAAATAAACATTATTTACCGGCGGCATCAAATATAGCTTTTTATATTGTTTTGATTGTTTTCTTTTCATATTTGGTTACAACACGTTTTGGTGAAGATTTCAAGTTTATAGAATATGGGCTTTTTGTTTTCATGATAACTGGTACGATAATTGCTTTTGATGGGCTTTTAAATAAATTTTTTGGTTATGATATCTTTTTCGGTAAATATGGTGATCCTTCTCAAAGAATCACTCTAAGAACTACTATAGGTAATCCGAATTTTGTGTCAGACTATTTGGCTCAGTTACTACCTATTTCTGTATATTTTACTTTGAGAAAAAACACAAATGTATATATAAGATTGTATGGTTTAATTAATGTTTTCATAATGTTTTGGGTAATTTTATTAGCTCAAACTCGTTCTATATACCTTGCTACTTTTGTGGGTATGGGTTTTGCTATTATTTCTTTTCTTCTTTCTATAAAAAAAGATAGTTTAAAAACTTATATAAAAAGCCACGAGTTTAGACTTTGGCTCATATTAGTGATAAGTGTTTTTGCGTTTCTGTTTTTAATGTTTAGTTTTGAAACACCATTTAACAAAGGTGGAGAAGTAATTGCCTCCGATCGTTTGGCTAGCTTAACTTCTGTTTCTTCTTGGGATGAAAGGATTTTATCATGGAGTTCCGCTATAAAACAATTCAGCGATGAAAATCACAAGAATCATTTTTTCTTTGGAAGCGGTATATCTACTTATCCTGTTTATTCAGTCCGCTATTTAGCGGAAGTTCAACAAGAAAATCCAGAAAGGTTTTTGTACGCGTGGAACAATTTTAAACGTGCCCATAACGATTATCTCCAAGTGTTGGGGGAAACAGGAATTATAGGGTTTACCTCGATAATATTGATGTTGATTAGTTTAATAATTATATATTTTAAAACCCTAAAAAAGGAAAAAGACGAAGATAATAAAGTTTTATTGTTTACATTATTTGGATGGAGTGCTGTAGTAATGGTTATTCACGCATTTACAGAATTTGCGTTTCACATGCATCCAAATCTTATTCTAAGCGTTTTTATTTTGTCTTGTGCTGTTTCAAAACAGTTTTCTGAAAAAGTAAGAACTATTAATTTTAAAAAAGGATACATGATTTTTCTTCCACTAATGATAGTAGCGATTATTACAACTTATTTCAAGATAAATGAAACGTTATCTGAAGCCTATTTTGTATTAGGAAACGAAAAATACAATTCTATGGTGGCATTGCAGGATGCTTCTAAAAATCAAATTCCTAATATCCTTGTTCAACTTGAGAATCAAAAAAGTAATTTGCAAAAGCAGCTTACTACTGGTAATGTTTCGACTCTTGAATTTCAAAGAATTACAAGAAATATAGAACAAATTCAATCAGAGATTGATAAATATGAAAAATTGAAAAATGAATATGAACAACAATCCTTTGAAAACTATGAAAAAGCTTTTGAGTATTTTTTAAAATCTTTAAATAGAAACCCAAATTTTGGTAAAGCTTCTTTTTATATGTCTCAGTTATTTACGTCTGATATTCGAAAAAATTATTTAACATATGAGGATCTGCCAAAGGTATTTAATATGGAACTTCCCGAATATAAATTCATGATTCGAGAGTTCGAAGGAGCTTTAGATTTAATGCCGTTCCCAGATAAAGCTTTGAGAGACACAGTAGAACCTCTTTACGAAGAGACTTTAAATAATAACGCAAAAGAACTTCTTCTTACTATTCAATCGTTGTATGACGGTATAAACCAATTAGAATATACTTATTTATCTTTTAACGAAAAAAACGCTTACAGATTAATAGGAAGAATATATTATAACATCATAGTCCTTTATCAACAGCTTAAAAATTACATGCCAAATGAAGAAGAAATATTAAAAATACAAACGCTACAAAACCAAGCTTATGAAAGTTTTCATCATTGGGAGAATCAAGCCATATACATATTGCCTGGAGGATGGAATAGATTCCCTGAATGGGAAGATGTTTATTATGAGTATATGCTTCTTACAGTTAGATTGAGATCAGTGTATCCCGAAAGTGAAATAATAAAGCAAATTGACCAGATTTCAAAAAAAGAAGGTATGGCAACTTACTATATGGCTAAAAAGAACAGAGGTATTCCAGATGGTTCTTTAAATTTATTAACCGAATTTTATACTTTAATAACAGATTTAAATCCAAAGCAAGAGTTAGCCAGAATAGTAGTTGAAAATTATAAAGATGTTTATGAGTACAATAAAAAAATAAAAGAAGATAATACTAATATTTATAAATCTTATAAAGAAAGGATAGATAGCTTTTTAGAAGCTTATGAATTTTTTATGAGAAAGGTCAATAAATAGTGAACAAAGTGATGATATTTTTATTGTTTTTATCTTTAAGTTGGTTTTTAATTGTATATTCTGTTTATTTAAAAGTAATGTCTTATGGAAAAACTCTTGAAGGAAGCTTAAAAAGTTTTTATATAGAAAATGCTTCACTCATACAAATAAAACCATTGATAGAAAGTGGAGAAATTAAAGACATTGAACTTAATGGCTATAAAATGTATAAAAAAAATGATAAAATTATAATTGAAAAGACAGCAAAAAATAGCGAGTTTTGATTTTAAGGTAGGTAACAAAAATGATTGAAGACATCCTAAATACTTTTGAATATATTATTCAATTGAAAGAAAAAAACATAAAAACTTGGGAAGATATCTTCCCAAGTTTTTATAACCTTGTAAAAAATAATATTTCAGAAATCACAGAAATTGGAGCTTTAGAAGATATTAAGAAAATACTGGCGTATGTAAAACCTTTAAAACTACTTCCGGAAGATAGAAGAGAACAAAGATTAAAAGGTTTAAAAGAATCTATAAGAGAATTAAAAGAAAAGTATCTAATAGATGAAATTACTGAAAGACCCGAAAAAGAACTTGCATTATTCACAGACATAAAATATATAAAACATGTAGGTACAAAAAGGGCTGAGCTGTTAAAAAGACTAAATATTTCCAGTTTATATGATTTTTTCTACTTTCCTCCCCGTGATTACGAAGATAGAAGAAAAGTAACAAAAATTTTTTCTGCTAAAGAAAATGAAAAAGGGGTTATTATAGGTAAAGTAATTAATTATGAAGAGCTAAAAATTAACGAAGGATTAATCATTTTGAATTTTTCTGTGGCAGACGATACAGGTGTTATTATAGTTACTTTTTTCAATCAAGGATATGTTAAATCATATTTGAAGAAAGGTGTAAAAGCTGCTTTTTATGGGAAAATAGAGTTCTCTTATGGATTAAAACAAATGAAATCTCCAGATTTTCAGATTTTAGAAAAAGAAGAGGACTTTAAAAAAGAGATTCTTCCTATATATCCATTGACAACCGGCTTATTCCAAACTACAATGAGAAATATCGCAAAAGAAGTTATAAAACAAACTTTTTTCTTAGAAGACTTTATACCGGATGAGTTCTTAAAAGAGTTTAATATGTTAAGCTTGAAAAAACGTTTAAAAGGTCTGCATTTTCCCTTGAGCCTTTACCATAAAGATAGAGCTTTGTGTTCTTTAAAATATGAAGAAGCCATATTATTCGAAATAGCAATCTTATACGTAAAGTTGAAAGTTAAAGAAACCAAAAGAGTCGAACAAAAAGATATTGAAGGAAAACTTTCGCAAAAATTTATAGAATCATTAAACTTTAAATTAACCGATGCTCAAAAAAGATGCTATGAAGAAATAAAGAGAGACTTGATGTCTCCATATCCTATGAATAGGCTTCTTCAAGGAGATGTTGGTTCAGGAAAAACTGTAGTTTCAGAATTAGCTATTGTCGACGTTTGCGAAGCAGGTTATCAAGTAGCGGTTATGGTTCCTACATCAGTTTTGGCGAAACAACAATTTCAAAGAATTTCGAAAGATTTAACCTCTTTAGGATTAAAAGTGGAGTTACTTATAGGCGAAACTAAGGAAAATGAAAAGATTTCTATAAAAGAAAGATTAAAATTAGGACAAATAGATGTTGTCATAGGCACTCATGCAATTATTCAGCAAGATGTGGAATTTAAAAAATTAGGTTTTATCGTAATAGATGAGCAACATAGATTCGGAGTAAATCAAAGATTAGAGCTAATAAAAAAAGGCACTCACCCTGATATTTTGGTAATGACTGCAACCCCTATTCCAAGAACATTAGCTATGACATTTTATGGAGATTTAGACGTAAGTTTGATTGATGAAATGCCTAAGGGCAGAAAACCTATAAAGACAATCTTGGTATCACAAGCTAATCAAAATAGTTTGTACGAATTCGTTCAACAAGAATTAAAACAGGGCAACCAAGCTTTTTTCATATACCCTTTGATAGAAGAATCGGAAACATTAGATTTGAAAAATGCCACCGATATGTACGAAAAATTGAAAGAAACTTTTAAAGAGTATAATGTGGGCCTTTTACACGGAAGATTTTCTGCCTCAGAAAAAAACGACGTGATGGATAAATTTTTCAACAAAGAGTACAATATTTTAGTTGCGACATCTGTTGTTGAAGTCGGAATAGATGTGCCTGATGCAACAGTTATTGTTATAGAACATCCGGATAGATTTGGTTTATCTCAACTCCATCAGTTGAGAGGGAGAGTTGGAAGAAGTAAAAAACAGTCTTATTGTTTTTTAGTCATAGACGAAAAAATGAATTATGAAACAAAGCAAAAATTATCTGCCTTTGCTAAAACAAAAGACGGATTTAAAGTTGCAGAGATAGATTTAAAATGGAGAGGTCCTGGAAAATTCTTTGGCTTAGAACAGCATGGGATACCTGAATTTAAATTTTTAGATCTTTCAGAAGATATTTTGATAATAGAAAATTCGAGAAAGAAAGCAGAAAACTTTTTAGAAAATCCGCTCGCTCTCGAACACTCTGAGAAGTTAAAAAAAGAGTTAAAATTTAAATATAGGAATTCTTTAGAACTCATAAATGTTCTTTGAAAAAACTCATTTTTTTAATAAATAAAAACATGAGAGGGGATAAGATGAAAAAAGATAAAGTGTTTTTCAATACATTTTTGGTTTCAGTTTTTTCTTTTATTTTAGTGAGTATAACCATATTACCGAAAAGTTTCTCTGGAGAATGGTATTTTAACCCAATTATTATTAAAATAGGAGTTTTAGAAATAAGATGGTACGGGTTATTAATAGCTATTTCTATATTATTAGCTACATTTATCGGTCAAAAAGAAGCTGAAAGAGAAAAAGTGAGCGAGGATGATTTTTTCAATGCCCTTTCTTTAGGAATCATCTTTGGGATTATAGGTGCAAGATTATATTATGTCCTTTTCAACTTACAGTATTTTAGCAAAAATCCTTCAGAAATATTAAAAATATGGCATGGTGGATTAGCTATACATGGAGCCATTTTAGCTGCTTTTTTAACAGTTTTTGTTTATACCCATCTAAAGAAAAATTGTACGTTTACTTTTCTGCAGGGTTTAGACTTATTTACTTTTGTATTACCGTTGGCTCAATCTATAGGAAGATGGGGAAATTTTTTTAATCACGAAGCATATGGAACTCCGACAGAACTTCCATGGAAAATGTATATAGCCCCTGAACATAGAATGGTTGGATTTGAAAGTTATGAATATTTTCATCCAACGTTTTTATATGAATCTGCCTGGAATCTTTTGATATTTTTAGTACTTTTTTATTTCATCAGAAACAAAAGAAAAACATATGGTGAAGTTACGGCTTTATATTTAATACTGTATTCTATTGGTCGCATTCCTATAGAAATGCTTAGAACAGATAGTTTATATGTAGGTAATATGAGAGTAGCTGTTCTAATCAGCATATTTTTCATAATCATTGGAGCTATAACTTTTCTTATTTTAAGATACAAGAAATCTACAAAAGTTATTAAATAAAGGCCCTTAAGGAGTTATATCGATAATGTTATCAGTTAAACATAGAAAAAAGTTAATTTTAATCTTTTCAATGTTTTTATTATTTTTCATTTTTTTAGTATTTCCAATCACTTTAATAATCGAAGAAGATGGAATTATTAAAATTTTTTCTACAGGATTTACAGATATTATTTTTTTTGATGAGATAAAAGAAACGTTTTTTAATAAAAAATTTTTTTTCTATGATATTATCAACTTTGAAGAATTAGGCATTTTAAATATAAGAAATAGTCTTTTAAGCATTCAAAAAGGCGAAAATTTAATTCAAAAGCAAAATAATAAAAGTTCGGCTATGGTATTTTTAAATGGAAAAAATGATTTGTACCAATTCGAAAATTACTATTTTAATAAAGAGTGGCTTAAGGATTGGATAGTAAATGCAGATATCTTTTTAAAAAATATCTATGAAATAGAGGAACCTTTATATATTATTTATGGAAACTATGCCAGATCTTTTCAGGTTTTACCAAAAGTTTATGTAATAACTTCTTATAAAGACATTGTTCATGAATTGTCGCATTATTTTTTTGGGTACAAAGTAAAAAATCAATACGATGACAACTGGGCTGAATTGTTGAGTGAAGTTAACAGTATGCTATTTTTGAGATCTGTTTCAAAGTTTAGATACCTTAACGAAATAGAACTAAAAAGTATAGGATTTTACAATGAACCATATGGAAAGAGTGTTTTAAAATTCCTCGAAAATTTTAATTATGATGAAAAAAAGATATTTGAATTAGAAAAATATATATTATTAAATTTTAATAGATTAGATGATTCTGAATTTGAAAAAATCTTAGAGACATTTCTTAATTATTAAGCGAGAATCTTTTAAAAATAAGCTTTTGAATTTATAACAGGTTCAGAACGATTTTGGAGCTTCTAAGGTAAAAAAATAAAAGGAGGAAAATTAATGAAAAGACTAATTTTAACAATAGGGTTTCTGCTGATATTTTTATTTTCTTTTTCGTATAAGTACATCTTTTTATTTATAGCTGATGGAATGGGCATACCACATTTACAATTAACTAATATGTATAAAGAAAACAAATATGGTGAAACATTAAATATGATGCAACTGCCTTATTTTGCTTTGGTAGAAACGTCTTCCTTAAACGGTGTTACTGATTCAGCTGCCGCAATTACCGCTATACTCTCTGGAGAAAAAACTTATAACGATATGATTAACACTAAGGGCTCTAAAACCTTAACTCCTTTAACTTATCTTCTCAAAAATGATGGGTATCAAGTAGGCGTTATTTCTACAAATAGCTTAGTTGATGCAACTCCTGCAGGTGCCTATGCTTTTGTTGAAAATAGGAGAGATTATCAAAAGATAGTTCAAGATTTGTTAAAAAGTAATTTTGACCTTTTGATCTCAGGTGGCAGAGCTTATTTGGACAAAAAAGAAGTTGAAAAACATGGATATAGTTACAGTGAAATGCTTCCTCAAACTGTTATACCTCAAAAGGAAATTTTAGCTTTGTACTACGGAAATTTTCCATTTTTAACAGACAATGAACAAAGAATAACTTTAGAAGAGAGCTTAAAATACGCATTAAAAAAATTTGGAGAAGATCCATTTTTCCTTTTGATTGAAGGAGGAAGAATAGATCATGCGGCCCATGCACATGATACTTACTCGATGATAAAAGAAATAATTGATTTAGATGATGCAGTTAAGGTGGCGTTAGAGTTTTATGCAAGTAATCCTTACGACACTTTAATAATAGTAACTTCTGATCATGCAACAGGGGGATTGAGTTTGGGGGATGGATTCTTATCTTTAAATAAAATAAAAGAAAATAGATTTTCTTATGAAAAAATGATCAACGTTTTTAATTCAAGTCAAAGCTATTCGGAATTTAAAAAAATTTTGGGACTATTAGAAGATTTACAAGAGGAATTTTATGCCTCAAAAAATTCAACAAAAAACATAACGTATCAATCAGAAATCATAAAAAACTATTATGATTCCTTAAATAATTTAATTGGATTGAGTTGGGGAACATTCGGGCACACTATAGATTACGTTCCATTATTTTCAAACATTCCAAATGATACATATTTAATAAAAAATAACGAAATTTTTTATGTTTTTGAGATTTTTTAAGTTAAATGCCCTTAAAGTGGTTTCTTCGAGCATAAATGAAATTATTTGCTAATAAACAAGTTTTGAGAAAAAAATTTCATGGTGTATAATACTTCTACAGGACACTTTTGTAGGTTACCCTCCCTCCTGGAGTGTTCTGTCCCCGGAAGAATTCATTTCCAAATTAAGGTCCTTTTTTAAAAAAGGACCTTTTTTTTCAAAATAATTAATTCCACATCTCCATATTCTCTTACTTCCTCTAAAAACATATTTTTTAAAGAAAAATTATTCTTTTCTTTTTTATGTTTTTCAATGAACATAATTCCATCGTTTTTCAATATATCACAACTATTGTCAATTATTTTTATTAGATCATCCACGTATCCTAAATTGAACGGTGGATCCGCATATATACAATCATAAGAATAATCTTTTAATTTATTTATAACTCTTCTAAAATCTGACTTAATAACTTTTATACTCTCTAAAATGTTTAATTCCTTTGCATTTTCCAAGATAGTGTTGATAGCTTTAGATGAAATATCTACAAGTGTCGCACTTTTTGCTCCGTTACTTAAAGCTTCAAAGCTAAATATACCGCTTCCTGCGAAAAGTTCTAAAATATCAACATTTGAAAAATCGAACATACTCATAATAGCTTGCCTTAAAGAGGCTGTTGTATATCTAGTTCTGTAATCACTTACAGTGTGAATTATCTTATTTTTAAATTTTCCTGTTTCGATTTTTAAAATCATTTTACCCACCTTCTATATTTTAAAATATACGAATCTTATAAACTCAAAATATTATTTTCTATAAAATAATAAAAGGAGCTTTGGCTCCTTTTATTATACTCAATTTAGAAATTATGGCACTCAGATTTTATAAATATTTTGATCTTAGTATTTTTTAGAATACCTTCGCTATTATGGTTTTGACCAATTAACTATTTCTTTAACTTCTTCAGTATTTTTACTGAAGAAGAAGGAAGAGGACTCCACCCTAAACCCGTTTAAAATTCAAAACTTGCTTCTTAAAAAATTATTATTTTTAAAATCTTTACTATACATTGGAGCGGATGACGGGATTCGAACCCGCAACCCCCAGCTTGGGAAGCTGGTGCTCTGCCAATTGAGCTACATCCGCACTTAATATGTATTTTTATATATCATATTATATCAATAAAACACATAAAAATCAATAATTTAAAAATATGAATTTTAAAAAACAACTAAACTTTACCTTTAAAAGAACCTTGTACTATTTAATGTTTTCTTCATTTGTCTCATAAAATAAGCTATTAAAAAATCTTTCTATATCAGATTTTTGAGGTTTAACATTTTTTTTGCTTAGTTCTACAACTAAATCTTTAACATTTTGAGATTTATCTAAGTTTAAATTTATTTTTTTTTCTTCTTTTTCTAAAATTGATGAATACTTTAATTTAGTGTTATCATTAGGTTTAATAACATCTTTTAGGTAGACATATTCATTTTGATATTCATTTAAATTTTCATGGATAGAAACATTTGAAATATTTTCATTTATTTTACCATCACTATCTTGAAGTTCGTCTAAAATTTCTTCAATTTGGTTTAAATCAGCTGATTTTAATATCTCGTTTATTTCTTCATTTAATGTTTTTTGAAGAAGTTCTATCTCATCTAATTCTTTAGTTTTTGGAGTAGCTACATCTAAATTTCCTTCAGTTTCAGTGTACTCTTGTGAAATGTTCAAAAGATTTTTTAAGGCCTTTGCTTGCCTCCATATAGATTTGATAGATGTTTCATCGAATTCATCTATAGTTTTATAGTTAATTTCTTCATCTTTTTCATTTTTTATATCAGATATACTTTGAAAAGAAATTTGATTATACTGAGTTTTCTTTTTTGATGAAAAACCATACTTTTGAATCCAAATAAAAGTTAAAAGAGCTGAAACAAAAGATACAGAAAAAATAATCAACATTATAATAAAAAATGGAGGATGAAAAAACTCACTTAGTTTTTCTTCAGTTGTTTTTGAAGAACTTTCCGTTATTGTTGATATAGTATTGCTTAAGCGATAATTTTCCCCTTCATTATTCTTTTTCAATTCTTCCAAAACAGAAAGAGTTTGGTCAACCACAGCATTTCCTTCAAATAGTCGAAGATAAATTTCTGCGGTTGCGTAGTCTCTATTTTGAAAAGCAGAAAGCCCCAAATACATTTTGATTTCCGGGATTTCATTCTCTAAGCTTGGAGAAACTTCCAAAGCCTTTTCTAAGAAAGTTTGAGCTAATTCATAGTCACCACTTCTATAATACTTTAAACCATTCAAATAGTACTCATAGCCCAGAGTATAATTATCGGCATTAATAATAACTATCAAAAATGTGAATAGAAAAAAAATAAAGATTTTTTTCATAAACAACCGCCTCATGAATAAACTTATAATTAATATTAAATATTTTATTCATAAAAAGAATATCTAAATACTTCAAAAGCTTCTTGATTAATATACTGAGAAACTATCCATATTTCTTTGTTTTGAGTTACTAAAATATCAAAAACATCTTTTTCTATTCTTTGGTAAACTCTTGGCATTATCATATCTTTTAATTGTAAATAAGTAATATGATTTTTACCAAAAATGTATAAGTTATCTTCAAATAATTGCAGTTTTAATCTTCCAAAGTTTTCGTCACTAATAACCTGAATTTCATTTTTACTTCTATCCCATGCAATCATTTTATAATCATGGGTGAGTATAAAAAATATTTCCCCATATTTGGTAAAATCAACGAAATCCATTATGTTTTCTCCAGATACTTTTTTTATAACATCAGAATCAATCAATTTTTGCAATTTATTCTCTTTTAATTCCATAATTTTATCGTTGAAAAGCAAATAAATCTGACCATCTTCTAAAATTTTTAAACTTATGAAAGTACTATCTTCTTGAATAAGTACATCATTTAAATAAATTTGAGAATAACCTTGTATATATTTTATACTTAAAAATCCCAAGTTGGGAATATAATAAACTTCATCTCCCACATAAACATTATCGCGTATCTTATCAATTTCTCCTTTGCTATTTATCGTATAAACGCCATCAGTTGAACACAAATAATATCTCTCTTGGAAAATGATTCCACCTAATACTGGTTTATTAAAAATTTTGTTTAGCCTGTTATCGTAAATTCCTTCAGGACTTTCAAAAAAAACACTTCCATTTACAGATATGATTTTTAACCTGTTTTCCCTAATTTCTCCTATTTTTATAGGACTTGTCAATATTTCTTTTTCTGCGTAGTACTCGGTAGGTTTAATTATATTCCCCATTTTTAATTCTTTTACTTCACTTATTCCACTTTCTTGATTGTTTTGTCGGTAGGTCGTTTCATTAATGTATTCTAAAAAATTGTCATCTTGAAAAGGCTCTATAGAAATATAATTTATAGACTTTTTTAAAAATTCATCGATTTTGTTTAATACAGCTTGGTCTGTATATAAATCATAAAATCCTTTAAAAAAATAATATTTTTCATCCGCACTATCTAAAATCGCACTATCAACATGAACTATCCCATCACCTTGTCCATTTATAAATTCTGGATAAATTTTGGAAATAATACTTTTTGAGATATTTGCATCTATATTAGAATTTGTTCCCGCAATCGTTAGATAATTTATGTCTTTTCTTTTTTCTAAAGAATTTAACTTAGTTAGAAACGTTGAACCGGGTATAATTTCTTTGTAATAAGAATTAATCTGTTCTAAATAAAAACTCACATTTGCAGTAATTTTGGGTATGATATTTAACTCTACATTTAAATAATCAGTTAAAATAGTAGGGTCTTTTCCATATAAAATGTTTAACAACAAAGGATTTGCCAAATTTGTTCCTTTATGAGGTGTAGAAATAAAAACAACATTTTTCACATTTTTTATGTCAAGATCTGATTCTATAGCATATCTTACAATTAAGCCACCAATACCATGAGCAATAATATCAAAAGATTTATTTGGAAATCTTTTTAACTCTTGAGCAAATCTTCGCGCCTCAAATTCTATATAACTGTTTATACCTGTTCTGGATACAAAACTGTTATAAGAATCTGTGTAATTTTTGCTTTTGGTGGATGTTAAAGGATATAAATAATTCCATATAGTACGATTTGGAAATAAAGAGCTCCAAAAAGATTGAGGATAAACATCACGAGAAAGATTTGGTAACCTTCCAAGAAAGTTCAAATCACTTCCTGGCACCAATATAATATCCGGTTCTATGGAAGGAGGTGCGTCTTTCATAATTCTTAATCCATATACCGCTTCATTTGGAGGATATACTACTAAACCAATATTTTTAATTTTAGTCAATTGAAACGTTTCGGCTTCTATGTAATATTGATCATTTATGCTAACTATTTTTGAACCAGAAAAATCAGATATAATAGGATATTCGTTTTCAATAGTGTATACTAATGAGAAATTAACAAAGTTATCCCCAGTGTATATTTGTTTAGGAATTTTGTACCTAATTGTTACGGGCAGTATAGAAGACTCTTTTGAAGCATCAGAAAAATTTATTTGGTAAATTTCTCCATAAAAATTCCTAAAAGACTTCAAATTTTGATACTCAACAGAATTTTCAGCTATAGGACTAACGGAAAAAACTTTTTGTGAAGTATAAGCGCCTTCAGGTATATAAATTTCAACCATTTGGAGCGAGGTTGAGCTTGAAGGAGAAAATAAAATATTCCTTACAATAAAAAATGTAATTATTCCTATTATTGCTATCAAAGTAACTAATAATAAGATTTTATATCTTTTTTTTGCAAACTTAAGATAATTTAAAATATTTTTAGGTTTGAAATTAATTTTCAGCTCAATTACCTACTTTCTATAAGATTTCTGATGTTTAATAAAAGCTCTACCATCTTATTTAAATTAATCTTTCTAAAATAGTTTAGAGTACTTTCATAATAATTATCGGCCATTTTTTTAGTTTCTTGAAGAGAATATATATTAAGCAAGGTTTTTTTGTAATTATCTTTTTGAACGTCTTTTCCTAATTCTTCAGAATTTTTTGATAAATCTTTTAAATCATCATATATTTGAAAAGCTATACCAAAATATATTCCTGTGTTATGTATCTCTTCAATATTAAAGGTATTTTTTTTAAGAATAAAAGGTATAGAAAAACACAGCCCAAATAAAGCTCCGGTTTTTTTTGAATACATATCTATAATATCTTTTTCATTAACGTGCAACTCTTCTTTTTCAAAAACTAAATCAAGCATTTCTCCTTCAAATAATTTTAAGGTATCTTCTATAAAATATTCTGATAATAAAGTTTTATTATTTACATCTATATATTTTAAATTATTTATAATTTTCAACGGTAATACAAACCCATAATCTCCACTAACAACGGCTTTAAATTCACCAAATTTTAAATGACTTGTTAGTGAACCTCTTCTTAAAGTAGCATTATCTAAAGCTGGTAAATCATCATGAATTAGAGAAGCTGTATGAAGTATTTCTACCGCCATTCCTAAATTTATAAGGGTTTCATGATCATTATTACCTAATAGTTGGCCCAACACATAAATTAACCATGGTCGTAATCTTTTTCCACCGTTTATTACAGCGTATCCTAAAACTTCTTTGATATTGGATTCTAATGTAGCTTGATCAAAAAAATTTTCTAAATATTTATCAAAAACGCGCTTAAACTCTCCTAACTCTAACAAATCCATAAAGGCACCTCTTTGGTGTGTGTTAGTTATTATCTTCGTCGGTTTCATCGTCTTTTTTTTCAAACTTTCTTCTCAACTCATCTATATTGAAATTATCAATATCTTTTTTTATACTATTTTCCTCGTTTTCTTCAAAAAAAGATGAATCAATAGAATGTTCTACCGCAATTTTTTCGTCTATAAAAATAGGAATGTTCTTTTTTAAAGATAATATAATGCAATCAGAAGGTCTTGCATCTATAGAAATTTGATTTGAATCTTTATCTTCTAAAATTAATTTCGCAAAGTAAATGTCATTTTTAAATTCATCTATCAGAACTTTTATTGGAATTGCTCCCAAATTCTCTATAACACTTTGTATAAGATCATGCGTAAGTGGTCTTTCAAATTCTTCGTTTCTTAGTATTAAAGCCAAAACACCCGCTTCACAAGGCCCTATCCAAATTGGTACTACTAAATTTGTGTTTTCTACTTTTAAAAAGACAATGGGAGAATTTGATAGTTTATCTATTCCCATGGTAATATTACTAATTTTTCTCATTATTTTCCACCTCCTTAGAGATAATATCTCTAACATAATTCCTTAATGATTCTTCATTTTCAAAACTCTTTGGTTCTATCGGCTGGTGTATTTTTAGTTCAACATTTGAAGGCTTTATTAAAAAACTCCCCTTTTTATTCATATTTATGGTTCCACTTATACTAACTGGTAAAATTTTTACATTATATCTAAAAGGTATAAGCAAAGAACCTTTTTTAAATTCATTGACTTTTCCATCTAAACTTCGTGTACCTTCCGGAAAAACGGTTAATATACTTTCTTGCTGGATAGCTTGAGCAAATCTTTTTAACGCAATAGCTCCGCTTTTTGGATTCTTTCTATCAATTAAAATAGAACCTAAACTCTCTATGAACTTCCCTAAAATAGGAATTTTAGAAAGTTCCTCTTTAGCAATGAAACCACTGGGATATACGTATCCTAAGATTAATGGAATATCAAAAATACTTTGATGATTTGAAACTATTACATATGGCCCTTCTTTGGGAATATTTTCTTTCCCTATAACTTTAACTTTGCTAAATAAAAATTTAAAAGTAACTCTTCCAAACCATGAAACTACATTTCTAATATAATCATCTGCTGATTTTTTATCTTTGCGCTTTTCTATAATTTTAGCCTTTATTAAAACATAACTACCGTATACAAGAACCACACCCACAAATCCTATGAAAAGCCAAATGCTAAATAAAATACTCTGAATTACTTTTAGAAAAGTTTTCATAAAGATCCCCTCTTTATATATTTAAATGAATTTATTTCTTCTATTTTTCCATCAAAAATTTCAAACTTCTTAGATGTGGTTAGCGCTTCTTCTTCTAAGTTCAAAAGTTCTGCAATTGAAGCTTCTAATTCTGATATTTTTTCTTTTTTTGACTTAGTTGCTGGTTTTTCAGGAACAAAAATGCTACATGAATCTTCGTAAGGAATAATAGAAATTTCATATAGCCCATATTTTTTTGACAGATTTATTGTCTCATTTTTTGTAAAACCAATCAAAGGCCTTAAAATCTCTTTTTTTGAAGCAGCAGAAATAGTTAATAAATTTTCAAGTGTCTGAGAAGCAACTTGCCCCAAACTCTCTCCGGTAATTAAAACATTTGTACCAGTAATTTCAGAGATCTTATTTGCAATTCTCATCATAGACCTTCTTTGAAGAATAACAGAAAATTTGTTTTCTTTCAAATCTTTAAAAAGAAGCTGTATTTTTGTCAATGGAACTATGTAAACATTAAAAGGAAATGGAATATATTCAGAAATTTTGGAAGATAATTTTAAGATTTTATTTAAAGATTTCATCCCAGTAAAAGGTGGACTATAAAAATTAACCGCATTTATGTTCATTCCTCTTCTAAGCATTAAAATCGATGCTACCGGACTGTCAATTCCTCCTGACAAAAGAACTGTTCCGTTTGAAGAAACACCTACTGGAAGCCCTTCAGGTCCTTTGTAGCGGTTTGAAAACACAAAGATTCCGTCATTTCTTATATCTATTTCTACAGTGATATCAGGATTTTTCAAATTTACTTTTAATTCTGGTCTTTTTTCTAAAATGTAAGCTCCTATTTTTGCAGCTATCTCCGGACTTTTTAAAGGAAAAGTTTTATCTGCCCTATTCACCGAAACTTTAAAGGTATCAATCTTTTTATCTAATAAACTTTTTTCTAATGTTTCATAAGCCTTTATTTTTACTTTCTCAAAGTCTTCTTCGACCTTTTCAGCAAAAGAATATGAATGGATACCAAAAATTTTTTCCAACTTTTTTAAATTAAGTACATCTAAACTTTCATTATTTAATGGTTCTAAATAAATCCGATTATTCACAACATGATACAAAAAATCGTTCTTAAAAACTTTTTTAATGTTACTTTTTAATTGATTCATAAAAATAAATTTGTTTTTAATTTTCAAGCCTATTTCATCAACTCTTACTATAATATATTTATCTTTATTAAAATGCATATACTGTTTCACCTCAATAAATATGTATAATCGCCCTGACCTGACATGAATTTATAAAAATGTTTTTTTGATGACCTTAATTTCTAAAGTAGATATACATACAATTTTACTTATAAAATTATATCATAATAGCAAAGTTTTTTTGAAGATAAGTGAACCAAAGACAAAAATGTTAAGATATAAATTTTATATTTGCGAAAAAGTAAATAAAACGTTATTTATCGAATTCAAAAATACGACTTATATATCTTAATTTCTTTGTCCTTTAGAAAGTTTATTAATATTAGATATAAGAATAAATATAAATTGAACAGACTAAAATTTGACAAAATTTATCATATTTGAAAAATTACAAAAAATAGTTTATAATTAAAATGACTGAACGGTCAGTCAAGTTAAGGAGGAATTATAAAAATAAATGAAAACATTAGATAAAAATAAAAAGAAAAAATATATAGCGGAGAAAACTCTTGAACTTATAAATGAAAAAGGACTTTCGAATTTTACAATGGAAGATGTAGCTTTTTCATGTGACTTATCAAAAGGATCTCTTTATAACTATTATAAGAATAAAAACGCATTAATTGTCGCAGCTTTCAGTGCCTTATTGGAAAAAATACAAATGTTTTTTGAAGAAAAAGAGTCTGAAACACCAAACAATTGTGTTGAAAAAAGTGCTGAAATATATTCAGACCTTTATTCAGAGGTTTTATCGAACTTCCCTGCTAATGAATTAATGAGGTTATTTGAAATTTTAATAAATTCTACTCACGATAACAATATGATGAAGATATTGACACAAACTTTTAAAGATTATTATGGAAAGATATTAAGTAACTTTGAGAGAATATTTAAGTCAAAGACTAAAGCTTTGATGTTACAAGCAATGTTTGATGGGTTAGTTATTTATAGGGCAGTGGGTGTAGAGTTTCCAGATGATGAAATCAGGGAAACATTTAAAAAGATAATTATATGTTTAGCAAAAGAAAATGGAGGTGTATAAAATGGCTGTAATAGATTCAATGAAAAACATGATGTTAAGACAAAGTGCAAAATTGGTGACAAATGTAGTTAGGCATGCAGATATCGATCAATTGGCAAAGTTGTTGTGGACATTGTCTAAATTATCTAAGGAACCAGCAAAAAGTGGCTTAAAAAAACTCGCAGAAGGTGCTGAAAACCACGATCCAATGCTTGTGAATTGGTCTGAATTATTCCAAAAATCAAATCCTAAAGTCGTTGAAAAGATAATAAATAATCTAATAATTAATGAATTTGCAATTGGGGAAAAAGTAAGGCAAGAAAAAATGCACGAATATCAAACAGTTTTGCCAAAATTAGGGGTTATTTCTCCTACATATGCATGTAATTTACGATGCGTAGGATGTTATGCTGCTTTATATGGACACAAATACATGCTTTCAAAAGAAGAAATTTTTGACGTTATACAGCAATTCAATGATTTGGGAATTTATTTTTTCATAATAACAGGTGGAGAACCGTTCGTATATCCATACCTTTTTGATGTTTTAGAAAAATTTAACGATTCATTTTTTATGATATACACAAACGGTACTCTTATCAACGAAGAAAATGCCAAAAGATTAGCTGAATTAGGAAATGCTACCTTAGCTATATCTATAGAAGGATTCGAAGAAATGACTGATTGGAGAAGAGGAAAAGGAGTATTTGATCAAATAAAAAATGCTTGGAAACTCTTAAGCGAAAATGGCGTTATATATGGAGCTTCCGTTACAGCAACACGCAAAAATCATGATTTGATTATGAGCGATGAGTTTTGGAATTATTTAAAGGAAAATAACGTAAGTTATGCATGGGTCTTCCAATTTATGCCTGTAGGAGCAGATGCGTCTATGGATTTAGTACCTACTCCAGAACAAAGATATGAGAGATTCTATAAAACAGAAGAGTTGAGGCTTGGAGGTAAATTCGCATTTGTAGCTGATTTTTGGAATCACGGCTTTTTAACAAACGGATGCTTGGCTTCTGGTGCAAAATACCTTCATATAAATGCTAAAGGTTATGTTGAACCATGTGTTTTCCAGCAATTTGCAGTAGACAACATCAGAGAAAAAAGATTGATAGATATTTTAAAATCTCCTTTCTTTGAAGCATATAAAAGAACAATTCCTTATTCTGACAATCTATTTAGACCCTGTCCAATAATTGATAATCCTAAAGTATTTAGAGCCATGGTTAAAAAGTTTAACGCTATTCCTCAACATCCTGGAAGTGAAAGAACCGTTAATGAATTAGCTCCCGAATTAGATCAATTAGCTGAAGAATGGAAAAAATATGCGGATAAACTTTGGTACGAAGAAGGTTACGCTGAGAAGTATCCTTCAAAAAGAGGCGTTTACAACTATGAAGTGAGAATGAGAAGATATGCAGAAAATGAAGAAAAGTTAGCTTTAGATAAAAAAGCTTGATTGATAAAAAACGTTTTAATAAAATTGAAAATAAATTAAAATAACGGGTGATATTGCCCGTTATTTTAATTTATTTGATAATAATACTTAGTTTTAATATGATATAATATTAAAGTAAATTGAACAGTTATGTAATTTTTAAAAGTAGATATATACAAGAACTTTAGAAGCCAGGTTTTCGAATGGGAATGCTTTGAATTTATGATGATTTCGGGACAGAGCTCCTTTCTTTCGTTGGATGTAGCGAAGAAGTTGAAGAAATTCATAGTTAGCAAGAATTAGAGTTATGGAGTATTTTTGAAAAAAATTAAACGCTAAAACAGGATAAAAATCAAGTTTTAGAGTTTCCAAAGTGAGTAAATATCTAAAAATCAGGAGGAAATTGTGAGGCAAAAAGTATCGCTTTTAACTTTTGGATGTAAGCTGAATCAAGCGGAAACTCAAGCAATAGCTGAAAGATTGTCAAGAAATTTTGAAATTAACTTTGAAGAAAAAAATGGCGAAAGTGATATTTATATATTAAATACTTGTGCTGTAACTAAAGAAGCTGAAAGAAAAGTAAGACAAACTATAAGAAGATTAAAAAATTTAAATAAAGACTCTAAGATAGTAACCATAGGGTGTTTTTCAAATGCCAATCCAAATGAATTAGAAAATCTCGGAGTAGATTTGGTTTTAGGTAACTTCGAAAAGAAAAACATTGAAAATTTTATCGAAAAAAATGGAGTTTATGTAGACAAAAATTTTTGGCTCGATAAAGAGAAAATGGTAATAATGAAACCACAAAGCGCTTACAGTAATTATACGAGATTCTTTCTGCCTATCGAAGAGGGATGTGTTAATGGCTGTACTTTTTGTAAGATTAGGTTTTTAAGGGGTATAAAAATTTCAAGCTTGTCACAAGAAGAGGTTATCACCCAAATTAGAGAAGCGATAAAACGCGGCTATAAAGAAGTAGTTCTGACCGGCATAAATTTAGGTTATTATGGTTTTGAAAGAGGAGAAAGTCTCGAAGATTTATTGAATAATATAGGAAAAATCTTTGATAATAAAAATATAAGAATAAGATTAACATCTTTGTATCCAGAAAATGTATCGAACAATTTGAGTTTTATTTTGAATAACTATTCAATATTCGAAAAGCATGTCCATTTGTCTATTCAACATTTCTCAGACAAAATATTAAAAGCAATGGGAAGAAAATATAGTAACGAGGATGTTTCTACAGCTATAAACCGTTTGAGAAAGTATGATCCTAAATTTTCAATAACTTGTGATTTGATAGTAGGATTTCCAGGAGAAGAAGCAGAAGATTTTCAAATAATGTTAGATTCTGTTAAGAATCTTAAGTTGTTAAAAGTTCATGGATTTAGATTTTCTCCTCGAGAAGGTACAATAGCAGCAAAAATGGAAAATCAGATCCCAGAAAACGAAAAAAAAGAGCGATTAAATCAATTGCTCAGTGTTTCTGAAAAATCTAAGTATGATTATTTAAGTCAGTTAATTAATTTCGAAGTTAACGTGTTAATAGAATCTTTTTATAAAAATAATTTTTACGGTTATGATGAGTACTATATTTTTCATGAAATAACAAATACTTCGGATAATTTAAAAAAAGGAGAATTCGTAAGAAGTAAAATTTTTTCAATATCTGACAGAAGGAAAGGGGTGGCATCAAATGTTTTTTAATGGAAAAGAATGGGTAGAATTCCCTTTAGTTAGTGCAGATGATGAAGGTTTTGTTAATGGTTATTCTATTTATGAAGTAATCAGAACTTATTCAAAAATACCTTATAGTTTAAATAAACATTATGAAAGGTTAAAGAAGTCTGCTGATTTTATGGGATTAGAAATACCTTCTTTAGAAAAAATAAAAACCGTTTTAGAACAAGCAAATAAAATTCATAATTATGAGGAATATAGGTATAGAATATTTGTCACCCCTTTCACCTCAAAATACAAAACTTTTTATTGCTTTATCGAAGAGTTAAAAGAAGACGACGACTTGATAGAAGAAGGGGTAATTGTCAATATATCTCGAGAAAGGAAGCCTTCTTCACCAATTATTCCTTATTATGTAAAAACACCATTGAATGGATCTGTTAAATATATCCACAAGAAATATGATTATTATTATGATTCTATCGTATTGAACGAATTTGGATATGTTACTGAATGTACGTTTTCAAATATTTTTTATGTAAGCGGCGGAGTATTAATTACTCCACATCTGTCAAGTGGTATTTTACCAGGAATAACCAGAAGAAATGTAATAGAGTTGGCTGAAGAACTTTCTATGGAAGTGGAAGAAAAAACAAATGTTGAAGTATGGGAGTTGTTGTCTGCTGATGAGGTTTTTCTTTCACATACTTCAAGGGGTGTAGTTCCCGTAAGAAGGATCTTTCCAGACTTTACTTTTACTGTACCCGGGGTAGTAACAGAAGCAATTTTAGAAAATTGGAAAGATTTTATTGCAAAAAATATAGATTAATATAATGATAAATTGCGCGGGAGAAAATAAAATTGGAGGAAAAATTTGAAGATATTTTAAAAAAATTATCGATTAAGAATCCTATTTTTAAAAAAATATACATTCTTTCAAAATTGCGTTTAGAAATGCATCAATATATTCCCGAGCATTTAATAAAAGATATTAAAATAAAAAATTATCTTATAAAAGAAAAAAAATTAATAATTTCATGTAATAATAATTTTGTTATGCAAGAAATAGTATTTAGGGAAAAAGAAATTTTGAAAAAAATCGATATTTTATTTGAACCAAATGTTGTAAAAAGTATCAGCGTAGTTTCGTGAAATTTTTGGAGGTGCATTAATGGTTGAGAAAGAATATTCTGGGGAACAAATAAAAGTTTTAAAAGGGTTAGAAGCTGTTCGATTAAGACCAGGGATGTACATAGGTTCAACAGGAAAGTCTGGGCTTAATCATATGGTATATGAAATAATCGATAATTCTATAGATGAACATATAAATGGTTTTTGTAGTGAAATTAGCGTTATAATAAACGAAGATAATTCAATAGAAGTTGAAGACAATGGAAGAGGAATACCTGTAGATATACATCCAATTGAGAAAAAAAATACGTTAGAATTGGTGATGACCTCTTTACACGCCGGCGGAAAATTCGACAAAAAAGCTTATAAAGTAAGTGGAGGTCTTCATGGAGTAGGTGCATCGGTAGTTAACGCTTTATCTGAATATATGGAAGTAAAAGTATACAGAGAAGGCAAAATATATTATCAAAAATATTCTCGAGGGATTCCTGAAACAGATGTTATAGTTATAGGTGAAACAGACAAAACAGGTACTTTTGTTAAATTTTTACCCGATAAGGAAATTTTTGATGATGGAGATATTGTTGTAGAATCAAGATTGATAGAAAACAGATTAAAAGAAATAGCTTTTTTGAATCCTTCACTAACAATTTATTTTGAAGATAAAAAAAGAAATTACAAAGAAACATTCCAATATAAAGGTGGAATGAAAGAATTTCTTGATTTCTTACTTAAAAAGCGAAAAAAAGAATCTATTTCAGAAACAATTTATCTTTATGGTTCCTATAGATACAATGAAAAAGATCCTGATATACAAGTAGAAATTGTTTTAACCTATACACAATCAGAAGAAAGTGAAATTATATCTTTTGTAAATAATATAAGAACTATAGATGGAGGAGAACATGAATCAGGATTTAAACAAGCTCTAACTCGATTAGCTAATGAATATGCCAGAAAATATGGAATTTTAAAAGAAAAAGATGAAAATTTTAGTGGAGAAGATGTTAGAGAAGGTTTAATAGCAATTATACATGTAAAAATGGCTAATCCAATTTTTGAGGGTCAAACAAAAGGGAGATTGGGTTCCAAAGCAGCAAGAGAAGCTACCAATCAGATTACTTCAGAAAAATTATCTCTTTATTTTGATTCCAACGTTAAAGAAACGAAAAAAATTTTAGAAAGAATGAGTTTTGCATTTAAAAAAAGAATGGCTGCTAAAAAAGCCAGAGAAAATGTAAAAAGAAAATCAATATTTGAAAGTTCTACATTGCCTGGTAAATTAGCTGATTGTACATCCAAAAATATGGAAGAATCTGAGCTTTTCATTGTTGAAGGAGACTCGGCAGGAGGAAATGCCAAGCAAGCCAGAGATAGGTATTACCAAGCCATATTGCCTTTAAGGGGTAAAATATTAAATGCAGAAAAAACAGATTTAATAAAACTTCTAAAGAACGAACAAATAACAAATATCTTTACTGCCTTAGGTACAGGTATAGGAGAAGAGTTCAACATTTCAAAATTAAGATATGGTAAAATTATAATTATGACCGATGCCGATGTGGATGGAGCCCACATAAGAACCTTGATTTTAACTTTGTTTTACAGATATATGAGGCCTCTTATAGAGGAAGGGCATGTTTATATAGCCCAACCGCCTTTGTATAGGTTCGAAGTTGATAATAATCATTTTTATCTCTACTCCGATGAAGAACTGGAGACGATCAAAAAAAACTATCCAAATAAAAAATGGAGGCTTCAAAGATATAAAGGATTGGGTGAAATGAATCCGGAACAACTTAGAGAAACTACGATGGATAGAAATTCAAGAAAATTAATAAAAATAAAATTAGAGGATTTAGAAATGGCTCAAGAGATAATAGAAATACTTATGGGAGATGATCCTAATATACGTAGAGAGTTCATCGAAACAAACGCTAATAAGGTGAAAGAGTTAGATGTTTAAAGATGAGTTTGAAAAGACGTTTCATTACATTACTATATTTTTTTGTAACTTTGGTATGTTTATATAAAATATTTTTCCCTTATCGTTTACAAACAGACATTGAAAACTTATCGTCTCAAATAAAGAATGAAGGAATTATATATTATATAAAATATAATAATCGTTTTTTTTATTTTGACATATATGATAAAATCGTTTTAATAAATGATCTTCCCAATCCTAAATTTATCGAAGTTATTTATAGTGAAGACATTAAAAAAAGAAACGAAGAATTAAATTTAATAAAAAAGATTTATTGGTTACCAAACATTATAAAAGTAGATTTTAAAAATCAAGAAATAACTTGTTTTAATAATGTTTCAATTAAATATTTCGAATTTAAGGATATTGAAGCATATTTAGAAAAAAATAACTTGAACTATTTGAATAGTGGCAACTATGTTTTAATCGGACAAAAGCTATTTTATATAGATGATCGGGGGCTATGATATGACGAAAAGTTATTTAATAGGTTTAGATATAGGCAGCTTTTTTATAAAAGGTGTGTTATTCGAAGTCGGAGAAGATGAAAAGATAAGGCCAATTTCTTTTGCAAAATTACCTGTTGAAGGAATAATAAATGGAGAAATTCAAGATGTAGAATCATTACGAAGAACTATTTTTTATATAATCGATAAATTAAAAGAAGATCTACAAAAGAAATTCAAGAATCCTGAAATAGTTGTTGGATATTCGACAAACTCATTGAGTATAACGCAAGAAAACTTTACCGTTGAATTCAGCCAAAAAACAGAAATTAGAGAAAAAGAACTTTATAACATAAAAAGAAACATTACAAAAAAATACATCGAAGAAGGTAAAATAATTTTAGATGTTAGTTTTGTTAAATTTATTATAGACGATAAAACAGTGAAAAATCCTGTTTCTTTTTTTGCTGAGAGAACTCTGACTACTTCTTTAAACATCGTTTGGGTGGATGGAAATGCGTTCTCTTTGTTAATAAATGTTTTAAAAGATATTGTTCCAACTTCACAAATACCGGTCTATGACTCTACTTTATCTACCAGTTATTTAGTCACTACTGCAAACGATAGAAGCATAGGAATAACAGTGATAGATTTAGGGTACAATTCCTGTCGATTAATTATTTTCAAAGACGGGATACCAAAACTGTTTTATTCTTTCCCATACGGCATTAAATATGTTTTGAAAGATATAAGTAATGTTTTAAAAGTTTCTGAAAAAGAAGCGCATAGATTGTTATCAGAAGAAGGAGCTTGTCTCAGAGATACAAAGATAGTAAAAAAAGTAGATTTTCAACTATTGACAGGGACAGGATATTCTTATGTACCGCTTAGTCTTTTAAATAAGATTATTTTTGCACGTGTCAGAGAAATTATCAGCAGATTAAATGGTGAGCTATCTAAAATAGGTTATGAAAAAACTTTTGAAGTTGGAGCTTTACAAGGTGGGATTGTTTTAACTGGTGGTGGTTCAAAAATTAGAAACATTGAACAGACAGTTAAAGAACTTATGGGTGAAAACTTTAGAAAAGGTTCATTTGTTTCTACAGATTCTTTTCAAGATGTACCTGACGAATTAAAAAAGGATCCGGAATATTTGCCTGTATTTGGTATAATTGATAAATATAGACTTGATTTACTAGAAGAAAGCTCTACTGAGAAAATAAAAGAACAACAATATGTAGAGTCCCCGAAAAAGTCGAAAGACGAACCGAGAGGTAAAATATTTAAAACCTTTATTAAGAAAATTACCGGAGGCGATGAAGATGCCGTTTGAAATTGAGGATATTGGTAAACAAAAAAAACTGTTCACTCGTAAAACTACTTATAAAATAAAAGTCATCGGTTTAGGTGGAGCAGGGAACAATGCTATCCAACGTATGGTGAAAAAAGGGATAGATGGAGTAGAATTGATAGCAGCTAATACAGACGTTCAAGTATTGGAAAATAATGATGCCCCAATAAAAATTCAATTAGGCAAAGAACTTACAAGAGGACTTGGAGCAGGAGGAGATCCAGAAATTGGAAAAAGATCAGCTTTAGAAAGTGAAGAAGAAATAAAAGAAATTTTGAAAGATACTGATCTTTTATTCGTGACAGCAGGATTAGGAGGAGGAACAGGTACAGGAGCTTTACCTGTCATATCTGACTTAGCAACTAAAATGGGGATTTTGACAGTAGCAATAGTAACCATGCCTTTTCATTTTGAAGGATCTACCAAAGAAAGAATTGCTTTGAAAGGTTTTCAGGAAACTAAAAGATATGTGGACAGCTTAATAAAAATTTCTAACGATAAACTCATAGACAACGATGAAGATATACCTATCGATAAAGCTTTTGAAAAAGCTGATGAGATATTGCTTCAGGCCATAACTGGCATTTCAGATCTTATTACTAAACCTGGGATGGTAAACTTAGATTTCGCCGATGTCGCATCTGTATTAAGAATAAAGGGTTCAGCTATGTTGGGTATAGGAATAGCTAAAGGTGAAAAAAGAGCAGAAGAAGCCATTAAAAATGCTCTAAACAGTAAAATTTTAGAAGATCCTGTAAGAAATGCTACAGCTGCTCTTGTGAACATTGCTGGTAAAAACCCAACTACACAAGATGTCAAGATTATAAATGAGATACTCCGGTCCTATGCAATCGACGATGCAAAACTTAAAATGGGTATAACCATTGCTGATTTACCTCCTGAAATGATAAAGGTAACTGTTATAGCATCAGGATATGATAAATTACCTGGAGAAGAAAATTATTTAGACCTCTATGAACAACCCGCACTTTATAGGCAGTTTGGAAAAGGCGTTGTTTCTGAAGAAATATCTAGGTTAAACAAATATTTGCAAGAACATATTCAAGAAACTTCAGAAGAAGAAATTCAATAAAAAAGCAATGAGTAATAAAAAGTTTAATTTGTACGATCTATACAAAAAAAATAATGAATTTTTAGTTGAAGAGGATATTTTAAGTAAATTTTTTGAAAAGTATAATAATAAAAATATAACAGATTTTCATTTTGAACCTCTTGAAGATAATGTATTGGTAAAAATAAGATATTGTGGTAGTTTAATAAATTTGAATCCTATTGATTTTTATGAATACGAAATCTTACTCAACAAATTACTTATTAATTGTGGCTTTGATATAATAAAAGATTTTGAAAATATAGACGGCTCTTTTACTTATAAAAGGGAAAATTTTCGTGTCTCTTTTGTTAAATCCGCAAGAGGTATAAGTTGCGTTTTAAGAAAACTTCGAAATATATCAGAGATAGAAGTTGAATTGGGTTCTGAAATAGAGAAAAAAACAGTTGATTTAATGAAAGAGAAGTCAAAAGTACTCATTTTTTCTGGCCCTACTGGTTCTGGAAAAACAACAACTATGCATTACATTGTAAACAAATTTAAAGGTCAAAGAAAAGTCCATAGTATAGAAGATCCGATAGAGTATATAAATCCAGAAATAATACAAATTGTTTGTCACGATGAAAATGAAAGATTAGACATATTGAAATATATATTGAGACAGGATCCTGAATTAATAGTAGTAGGAGAAGTTAGAGAAAAAAATTTTGCAAAATTATTGTTTGAATCTTCTGTAACTGGTCATTTAGTATTTTCTTCTTTACATACAAAAAACGTATTTTTAGTACTTCAAAGGCTTAAAATGTTTGATATAGATGTTAAAAATCTTTCAGATAGTCTTGATTTTTTAACTAATCAAAGATTGATATCAAAAAATTGTAATCTATGTAAAGGTGCAGGATGTGATAACTGTTTCTATACAGGTAAAGATGGTTTTATTACAGTATTTGAAGGATTAATCGTATCAGAAAACTTAAAAAAAGATATAGCACAAAATAAAAGTGTCAACTATATCAAAGAAAAGTACAAGTTTTCGGAATTTTATATTGATCCTAACCTTAAGCTTTTAGAAGCTCTTAATAGTAAGATAATAAATGAAGAAGAATATCTTGGAAATCTTTCTTCTTTTGAATAAAGGAGAGAAAATGCAGTATTTTTCTAAAAGCCCCAAGGAATGGGAAGAATATGACGAAAAAAAAAGAAAAACAAAAGAAAAAAAATATGGAACCAGAAAGAAGATAACCAAATGGACTTCTTATATTATTATTTTGTTGTCTATAGCGACTTTGTTTTTTATTTTTTTTGGGCCAAGATTTTCAAGATTTGATCTACCTTATAATGTTGTTATTAAAGGAATTAACCTAAATTTACAAGCAGAAGAAGAATATCATTATCCAGATATTGTTGATGTCAAAATAACCATGCAAAATACAAACAATACTTCTGCTAATATTACATTAGAAAACTTTTCATTTTTAATTTTAAATACGGATACTTCGGAAATAGTTTATAGTTTTGTTTTTACTGAAAGCATAAACACCGTGGTTCAATCTTATCAAACGATACTGGTTTTCGATTTATTAAGAGAAAAAGAGTTAAAAGGATTAAAAAATGGAAATTATGAAATAAGAAGCTCTTTTATTTTAAATAATGAAAATATAAATCTTAGAAAAAGCTTTAAATATAATCAAGACTTAGTTTTAAACATTTATCCTAAAGAAATGTTTTTCTTAAGCAATGAATTTCCCGTTTTTGATATATTAGTTTCTAATCGAACAGATAGTCTTATCTCTAAAGAACTAAACGGTAGCTATACAGTGAAAACAAGAAATGATGAAGTTTTTACTTCAGAATTTTCATTCGGTACTTTAAGTTTAAATTCTTTAGAATCTTTCGCATACACTATAACCATTAACAGCCTATTTTCTCCTAATATTTATTCAATTTTATTTGAATTTGATTCTTTAGACAAGAATTATTTATTAACACTTCCTGTATTTGAAAGAATTGACGAAAGTGGTGAGAATTTATCTTTAATAGTTTATTCTATTTCAAGTTCAGATAGAGGTGGACCTTTATATTTTGAAGCCCATTTGAAAAATGACAAAAGAACACCTCGTGGAATTTTAATTTCAAGCATGAATTTCAAACTCTTTTTTGAAAATAACTTGATTTTTAATTATGAAAACACAGACAACTTTCGAGTTTATCTTTCAGAATTAGGAACAACGAAAATTTTTAATATAAATGATATTAGAAATATTGTGTTAGACATCGCAGGTAATTATGAAGCACAATTCTCTGTTAAAATAGGAAACAAAATTTTTTCTCAAAGTAAAAAGATTCAAGTTTATTAATTTATTAACATAAATAACTTTTACTTTAATAGCTTGTACAATCAGAACTTATAAAACTTAGAATATTTACAAAACCTAAGTTTTAGAATATCTAAAGCAAGTAAAATTTCTAAAAGTAACGAGGTATTACTGTGTTTGGATATATATCAATTTACTTTCAACCGACTAAAAAAGAAATAGAGAGTTATCTTTATTATTACTGCGGATTATGCCATATTCTAAAACAAAAATTCGGAGAAGCTTATAGGCCAATAATAATAAGAGAAGTCGTATTTTTTTCTATGATAAAAAACCCTATGCAAAAATTTAACACATTTAGGTGTCCGTACACCTTTTTTAAGGAAAGATACAAACCTGTTGATATAACATTTTTAGAACCCTATTCTTACCTAAATTTGTTAATAATTTATGGAAAACTCTTAGATTATAAATTAGAAGGTATTTCTATTCCTTTGAAGATTGTTAATAAAGTCAAAAATTTATTAATTACTTTTTTTGATGAAAAATTTTTAACAGAATATGAGAGGTTATTGAAAAGACAAGACGAAATAGAAAAGCAAAAGTTAGACTTAGATGAGTACGCTAAACCATCACAAGAAGTAATGAATTTAATTTTTAAAAATTTTTTTGCCGATGGATATCCCGAAACAATGCCTATAGTAACAGCGAACTTAGTTTATTTATTAGATAGTATATACGACTTTAAAAAAGATATAAAAAGACATAAATTTAATGCATTAAATAGTTCTTTTGGAATAAGTGAAATAAAATTTTTGACAGAAGACCAAAAAGAAAGATTACTTTTTACTTATGATATCTGTGCAAAAGAATTTATGGAAAACCTTCAAAATATAACAGAATTTAATATCCACTTCAGTAAAAAATTAGCTACTTTTTCATTAATCTATCATAGAAATGAAATAACTAATATTTTATATGGAGGAAAGAAACATGGCAAACCAAATAATGTTACAAAGTTATATAAAAAATGGGGATTTCAAAAACCTATTTTTAAAATATAAAAACGACGAAAATTTAAAAAAAGATATCGATACCTTTAGAGCTGGATACTACAGATACGGAGGATCCGGATGTGGTGAATGTTTGAAGTGTTTGGGAGCTACTGTTTGTTTGGATACCTTGTGTGAATGTGGTGGAGGAGATCTTTGTCATTGGTTTTAAATTATGAATGTTAACTTAAAAAATCCTTTAATAAAAATCGCATTTTTGGTTATTTTTTTTTATCTATTATTTATTATATCAAGATATCTAAGAATTGCTCCAACAGTGGTTAGTTTATTAATGCCTTTAGGTATTTTGTTTTTGGATAAATGGCAGTCTATAATTTTTTCATTTGTTCTTTTATTTTTAACCTTTTTGAGCGGTTTTTTTGTAGAAGTTATTGGAATCTTTTTGTTATTTTTTATTCCGATAATTGTTTTTAAATTTGTTAAAAATAATTTTTTAAAACATCTTTTTATTTCAATCTTTTCTTTTAGCTCTTTTTTTGTGATGTATTATTTTTTTGGAGATTTGTTACCAGATTTTATAGAAAATAAAAGTATATTGACTATTATAATTTTTATTTATATTTTGTTTTGTAACTTTTATGGGTATCTATTGGAAAGATTAAAGTTGGAAATAAAATATTTGTTAAATAATATTTTAAATTTTAAATAAAAACAATCGTTGATAACTCATGCCTAAGGAAGGTTTGATAAAATTGAATGAAACAATTACAGCTGTCCCAGGAATAAAAGTTGGTCATTATACAGATTTTAAAGCTTTAACTGGTTGCACAGTTGTTCTGTCTGAAAAAGGAGCAATAGGTGGCGTAGATGTTAGGGGATCGGCTCCAGGTACAAGAGAGACAGATTTATTGCGCCCGGGAAACCTCGTACAGCAAATTCACGGCGTTCTTTTAACTGGAGGCAGTGCCTTTGGCTTAGCTGCTGCAGATGGGGTTATGAAATATTTAGAAGAAAATAAAATAGGTTTTCAAACAACAACTATTAAAGTCCCTATAGTTTCAGCTGCTGTCATTTATGACCTTGATATTGGAAATACTTTTATTAGGCCTAACTCAGAGTTTGGCTATTTAGCAGCAAAATATGCCACAGAAGAGCCGGTTGAGCAGGGTTGTATAGGAGTAGGAATAGGAGCTTTAGTTGGCAAAGCTTTAGGAAAAGAGTATGCTATGAAAAGCGGTGTAGGAAGTTATTCTTTAGAACTAAACAGTGGTTTAATAGTTGGAGCCTTAACTGTCGTAAACGCTACAGGAGATGTTTATGAAAATGGAAACATTATTGCTGGAGCTATAAATAAAAATTATACCTTCATGAACATTTATGAAAGCATGAAAAAGCTTGTTTTTAGAGCTCACCCCGGTGAAAATACTACACTTTCAGTTGTTGCAACAAATGCGAAATTGACAAAAGAACAAGCAAATAAAGTAGCACAAGTCGCTCATGATGGTATGGCAAGAGCAATAAAACCGGTTCATTCTATGTATGATGGAGATACTGTTTTTTGCTTATCTACGGATAATATAGAAACAGATACTACAATAATTGCTGAAGTTGCAGCAGATGTGGTAGAAAAATCAATAATAAATGCAATCAAAAATTCTAAAAAAATTGAGAATATTTTAAGTTATAGAGATTTAAAAGAAAATTTTTAGCAAATATAAAAAATGGGCATATTAATGCCCATTTTTTTATTACTTTACAGCGTCTTTCAATTCTTTTCCGGGAACGAATTTTGGAACTTTCTTTGCAGGAATCTTTAAAGGTTTCCCTGTTTGTGGGTTTACACCTTTTCTTGCCGCTCTTTCTTGAACTTTGAATGTTCCAAACCCTACTAACTTTACTTCTTCCCCTTTACTTAAAGCTTCACTTACAACTTCAACAAATGCATCAACGTAAGTCTCTGCTTCTTTTTTAGTTACAGAAGCTTTTTTTGCGAAAGCATCCACTAACTCCTTCTTATTCACGAACATTCCCCCTTTCAAAGATAATAACTCTAAAACCACTATTCTTCAAACTTCAACGCAATTATACCACAAACTTCCTAAAAAATCTACAAATTAACAAATTTTTTCTTGTTTTTCTATTTTAATGCAGTAATCCGTTTTTTTCTATAAATGAAAACAGTTTTTCAAAGGCTTTTGCTCGATGACTAATTTTATTTTTAATATCTTTTTTAAGTTCTCCAAATGTTGTTTTAAAGCCCTCAGGAATAAAAATAGGATCATAACCAAACCCATTAGTACCTCTTATTTCATTTGAAATTGTACCATAAATTTTTTCCTCAAAACTTAATAATATGTTTTTTTCTATATCAAAATAGGTTGCAGCACAAGCGAAAAATGCTCTCCTATCTTCTTCTCCTTCAAGCATAGCCAAAATTTTTTCCATCTTTTTTTCATAAGGTTCATCTTCAAGGAATCTTGAAGAATTGATGCCTGGGAAATCTTTTAAACATAAAATCGATAGACCAGAGTCATCAGATAAAACTGGTTTTTTTATTATTTTACCATAAGACCAAGCTTTGATCACAGAATTTTCTATAAAACTTTCCCCATTTTCTATTATTCTAACCTCTTGATTTTCTATTTCATCAAATATATATTGAATTTGAATATTATTTATATAATCAATTTGAGCCAAAATCTCATTAACTTCTCTTACTTTATTTTTGTTTGAAGTTGCTAAATATAATTTTATCTGATTACTCAAAACTTTCAACCACCTTTTTTAATTCTTTTATTGCTAAAGAAGGATTTGAACTATGAAATATACTCGCACCAACTATAAATGTGTTAGCTCCACAATCATATAACTTTTTTATATTATTTACACTGACCCCACCATCTACTATAATTTCCGTTTTATAGCCTTTTTTTTGAGCCATATCTCGCAATTTTCTAACTTTATCAAATGTCAAATCTAAAAATTGTTGCCCTGTAAAACCAGGATTTACAGACATGATAAGCACTTTATCTACAAACGGTAGAATCTCTTCTAAAAAAGATATAGGTGTATGCGGATTTAAAGAAACACCCGCATCACAACCTAAATCTTTTATTTTACTTATAATTCTATGCAAATGTGTAACTGCTTCAAAATGGACAGTTATGGAACTTACATATTTAGCAAATCTTTCTAAATATTTATCGGGGTCAATCATCATCAAATGAGCATCTAAATAAGTATCGGTATAATTTCTTATTGATTCAATTAAAGGAAAACCAAAAGTCAAGTTTGGAACAAAAACTCCATCCATAATATCTAAATGAATTCCATCGGCCTCTTTCGAAACGCTGTCAATTTCTTTTGCTAAATTCATAAAATTCGCAGCTAAGATAGAGGGATAAATTTTTATCATTATTGAAAACCTCCAACTACACATTCACTTAATTTGATTTTTTCTAACCTATAAAGTATTTATAAAAAATCGAGTTCATTCTGTTACTGCCTTGAGAAAATCCTTTTTTCTTAAATTCTATTGGTTTAATTCTCTATAAATAACACAATAATTATTATACCTACTTAATGAAATATCCCCTTTTTCTACCGCTGCTTTAACCGCACAATCAGGTTCAACAGTATGTGAGCAGTCCGTAAAAGTACAATAAGGTTGATATTTTAAAAATTCTATAAAATAATACTTTATTTCATCTTTGTCGAAAGATTCCAATTCAAGATTTGCAAAGCCAGGAGTATCCACTATAAATCCTCCAAAATCTAGATACAAAAGTTCTCCATAAGTAGTAGTATGTTTCCCTCTTTTTAACTTTTTGGAAATTTCCCCTACTTTAAGGTTTAATTGTGGATCAAGAAGATTCAACAGTGAAGACTTCCCCACTCCAGATAAACCTGCAAAAGTAGATATTTTACCTTTTAAAACACTTTTAAGCAAATCTATATTTTCTTTAGTAATCTTAGAAGTACAAATGATAGGATATAAGGGTTTATATATTTCTAAAAATTCTTTTAATTTACTTTTTTCCTCTTGAGAATTTATTAAATCCATTTTGTTTAAAACAATTATTACTTCCAATTTTTCTTTTTCCACTTGTACCAAAAATTTATCGACTATTAATAAATCTACTTTAGGATCCTTTAATGTAGTAACTAAAACTACTTGATCGATGTTTGCCACTGTAGGCCTAAATAACTGATTTTTCCTTGGCAATATATTTTCGATTGTACCATAGTTTCCATTTTCTTGAACGGAATATTCAACATAGTCTCCGACTATTGGCCTAATTTTTTGAATTTTAAATTTCCCTCTTAAATAGCATTCAAGCCTCTGGTGTGTCTCAAGATCCTGAACAGTAACCATATTGGAATGAAATCTAACTACTATAGCCTTTTTCCAAGCCATCATTTAACTCCTTCATACTTTCCATTGTATAGAATAACTTTTTCACCAAAATATTCTTTTCCAGGTGAGGGAGAAATTTCTAAAATTATCCCATGTTGTTCAGGATTATTCGTTAGCCTATTTCTTATTTCATAACTAATATTATATTCTTCTAAAAATTGTTTTGCCACTTCAGTAGGTATACCTATCAAATCTGGTATTACTAATGAGTCAATATCTCTTAACTGTACAATTACATGATGCCCTAGTTTAACCTTAGTCCCTGCAGGAGGATCTGTATATAGAACCGTATCCCCACTTCCTATTAAATTTGGAATTAAATTTAATTCTTTCAGAGAATTTAACGCTATATTTTTATTTTCTCCTACTAAATACGGTACCTCAACCATTTTAGAAACATTAACAAAAGCTGTCATAAAAAAGAAAGAAAAAATACCTGCACAAACTATTCCTAATAAAAAGAAAATCAAGCTCTTGATAAATCGCTTTACCTTTATCTTCCATTTCATTTGTATGAAACCCCTATCTTTTTAAGGCGAAGTTGTCCACACGCTGCCAAAATATCGCTTCCTTTTTCAGCTCTGACAACTGCGTCTATTCCAGCTTTTATTAAAGTATCCAAAAATATTTCTATAAACCTTTTCGAAGGTTTTTCGAAACCTGCTGGATTTTCATTTATGGGTATCAAATTCACCATAGCTTTCATATTTCCGATAAGATCAGCTAATTTTAAAGCATCTTCTTTCGTATCATTAAACCCTTTTATTAAAATATATTCAAAGGTTACCCTTTTATTTGTTTTTTCCTGATATATTTTACAAGCTTGAACTACCTGTTCAATAGTATATTTATGATTTACAGGCATTATTTTGTTTCTTTGGGCATTAGTAGGAGCATGTAAAGAAACAGATAATCTTATTTCCTTTTTATATTCAGCTAATTCTTCAATCTTATGAGGAATTCCTGCAGTAGAAATTGTTATGTGTCTAGCCCCTAATCTTTTCATTTTAGGATCATTTAAAATTTCGATGCTTCGAATAACATTGTCAAAATTTAAAAGAGGTTCTCCCATTCCCATATATACTACATTATTTATTTCTAAGTTTTTGTCTTTTTCTATTGCTAATAATTGGCCTATAATTTCCCCGGAACTCAAATTTCTTATAAAACCACTTTGCCCTGTAGAACAAAATTCACATTTCAAAGGACAACCAACTTGTGAAGAAATACAAGCAATGGTTCTATTTGGATAAAATATAAGAACAGATTCTACAGTATTTCCATCTTCTAATTCAAAAAGATATTTCGTAGTACCATCAACTTTAGAAACTTGTTTTTTAATGAGATAAGGTATACTTATCTGAAAATTTTCGGTGAGTATATCTCTATCAGTTTTAGATAAATTAGTCATCTCTTGAAAATCAAATATTTTCTTTTTATATATCCAATCACAAATCTGATCGGTTCTATATTTTTCTAATCCTATGTTTTCAGTTAAATATTTTTTCAAGTCGTTATAGTTAAAATCTAAAATATTTTTAACGTTCATTTTTTATAATAATCCTCCGTATACATTTATTTTTACTCACTTTAGAAATTCTAAAACTTAAGTTTTATTAATATTTTTGTTAACTACTATTACTTTAACTTCTTCGCTACGTATAGCGAAAGAGAGGGGGAGGGCTCCGCTCTGAACCCATTTATACATTCAAATCTATTTTTATGAAAATTCACCTTTTCTAAAGTACATAAATTTATTTTTATCATTGAGGTGACTTCGAATATATTTGAGTTTCAAAGAAATATGTATTCTATTTTCTTAATTTATTATACTATACAATCATATAAAAATAAAAATCTAAATTCTTTAAAAAACCCCGGCTATCTAAAATTAATGCCGGGGTAAAAATTATTTTTCAAAGTTCTAAATTTAGGAATTTTTAAATTTAAAACTAATAAATTAGTTTCTTCCTCTTGCTAAAATTAGCATTCTAAGAAGTTGTGCTATAGACATTAAAGCTGCTGCAACATAAGTTAAAGCCGCCGCACTTAAAACTTTTTGGGCACCAGAAACTTCTTCTTTAGACATACCCATTACGGGTAAAATTTTTATTGCCCTTTTGCTGGCATTAAATTCAACCGGTAAAGTTATTACAGAAAACAAAACTACAAAAAGAAACAAGAATATACCGGCATTTAAAAGAAAAGGAGCAGAAAAAATTAATCCTACAAAGAAAATTATCCACGCCATATTAGAACCAAAACCAGCCAAGGGAACAGCTAAGTTTCTTAAAACCAGCGGTTTGTAGCCTTTAGCATGTTGTATAGCATGGCCTGCCTCATGTGCTACTACTCCTAAAGCTGCTATCGAAGAACTATTATAAGTCGCATCAGAAAGTCTTAATACTTTTTTCGTTGGATCATAATGATCAGTTAAAGTTCCTCTAACTCTTTCGATTTTAACATCATATAGTCCCATAGAATCAAGCAACCTTCTGGCAAACATATACCCTGGTTCTCCTAAAGAAGACTTCACTTTGGAGTACTTATTAAAAGTACTACTAACCCTCGCTTGCGCATAAATTGCCAACAGTAAAGGGGGTATTAATAACAATAACGTTGAGTAAAACATAATTATTCACCTCCTAAAAATTTATATTTTACTATCTTTAAAAATTCTAAAACTTAAGTTTGCCAACATTTTAGTTTTAAATTTATTTAAAAATACTTCCCCACTTCTAAGCTTCACTAATTCTGAATTTTTTAACCTTTTTTGTTACGTGTATCGAAAGAGAAGAAGAAAACTTCGCCTTTTCCCTTTTACGAAGGGGTAGATGCGACTGTTTTATGTCACCGACATCAAAGTTTAACCATTATAAATACAAGCACTTATTTTTAGAAATTTTCATTTTTAAAGTTTTTAAAGTATATAACGCCAATTATGACCTCAAAAATATTAAGCTGCTAATATTTATGTTAACATGGTTTTATTTAAACTATTTTACGGTTATGTATACTTTATAACTTTTTACGTATTTCAAATCATCAATAAAAATTTAATATAATAGTTGACAATTTTTGATCTTTTTGATAGAATTACTATAATATTAAGAAAACATATATAAATCTATTTAAGAAAGAGGTTTTGTTATGAATTTCAAGAATTATTTTGAAAAAGTTAATATGTTTTATTATTGGTATTTTAGAAAGACACCCATTTTGGTGCCTTTGTTTGTGCGTACGCAAACATAGCATCAAAGATTCCAAAATGGGTGTCTACTTAATTGTAGACACCTTTTTTTAATATATACACAACTTTGGAGGTGAATTCTTTTATGATTATTGTAATGGAGGAAGATGCTACAGAAGAAGAGATCCACAGGGTAATTAAGAAAGTAGAAGAAGCTGGATTTAAAGCTCATCCAGATAAAGGCGAGAATCATACAATTGTAGGTGTCGTTGGTGAAGGTGACAGAGAATATATTTTAAATAACATCGGTACCTTTCCGGGGGTGCAAAAAGTGGTGGAAATTACCCAACCATTCAAATTATCGAGCAGAACCTTTAGACCTAATCCCTCTATTTATAATGTAGAAGGAATAAAAATAGGGGGAGAAAATTTTACTGTTATTGCTGGTCCTTGTGCTGTGGAAAATAGAGAACAAGTTATAAAAACTGCTAAAATGTTAAAAGAAGAGGGGGTTCATTTTTTGAGAGGTGGTGCTTATAAGCCAAGAACATCTCCCTATTCTTTTCAAGGTTTAAAAGAAGAGGGATTAAAGATTTTAAAAGAAGCATCTGAAGAGACCGGCCTTAAAATTGTAACAGAAGTTATGGACACAAAAGAAGTAGAATTAGTAGCAAAATATGCAGATATTTTACAGATTGGAGCAAGAAACATGCAAAATTTCTCTTTATTAAAAGAGGTTGGCAGGATAAAAAAACCTGTTTTACTAAAACGAGGTTTATCTGCAACATATAAAGAATTATTGATGTCAGCTGAATATATAATGTCCGAAGGAAATTATGAAGTTATATTATGTGAAAGAGGTATTAGAACATTTGAAGATGAAATTAGAAACACACTTGATATTACTGCTATTCCTGTAATAAAAAGATATAGTCATCTTCCAATAATTGTAGATCCAAGCCATGCTGCGGGAGATTGGAGGTACATAATTCCATTATCAAAAGCCGCTTTAGCAGTAGGGGCAGATGGAATAATCGTCGAAGTCCATCCTGATCCCAAAAATGCTCTATCTGATGGTAAACAATCCCTAGACTTTGAAAAATTTAAGGAATTAATGTCTAATTTAAGAACTCTTGCAAAAATAGAGCATAAAGTTTTATCATGAATTTATTATATATTCTTTAAAAATGTGTTTTTTTGAAAATCATAATCGGCTATCGTAATGGGAACTTACGATATTCGCAATCCTGGGGGAAAATTTATGAATTTTGAAAAGTTAATGATAATTGGGACAGGATTGATAGGAACCTCTTTAGCGTTAGCTTTTAAAGAGACTAATTCAATAAGAAAAATAAGTGGTTATGATGTAAATAAAACCAATTCTCAAGATGCTTTAAAATTAGGTTCTATTGACGAAATAGAGAATTTACAAGATGGTATTCCTACAGCTGATATTATAATTTTTGCTACACCTGTTGAAAGTATAAAAGATATTTTAACAAATACAATTGAACTTATAAAGCCAGGAACAATTGTTTCTGATGTTGGAAGTACTAAGTACCAAATTGTAAAAATTTTTGATAGTTTCGTAGATAAAAACATAAATTTTATTGGAGGACACCCAATGGCGGGTACCGAAAATTCTGGACCTTTGTTTGCAAGAAAAGATCTTTTTAAAAATAAACCATATGTACTTGTGAAAACAAAAAAATGTTCTAATGAAGCATTTGAGAAGTTTCGATGCCTAATAAATAAAATAGAAGCTAATCCTGTAATAATGGAAGCCCAAAAACACGATAAAATCGTTGCTGTAACAAGTCATTTACCCCAAATAGTTTCTTTCTATCTTGCAAAAACACTTTTAAAAGAAAAAGATGAAGATTTTCTAAAATTAGTGGGATCTGGTTTTAAAGATACTACAAGACTTGCCAAAAGCGATCCAACTATATGGATAGATATTTTTAAACAAAATAAAGAAAATATTTTAAATTCTGTCGAAATATTTGAAAGTCAAATACAAAACTTTAAAAATAACTTAAATGAGAATAAGTACAAAGAAATAGTTGAAGAACTAAAACAAGTAAGAGAATTTAGAAATAAGTTATAATCAAACAGGAGGTAAAAATGGAAATAGAAATTACTCCCCTTAAAAGTATTGATGGTGAAATAACGGTACCAGGAGATAAGTCAATATCGCATAGAGCTTTAATTTTTGGATCCCTTGCTAATGGGCAAACAAAAGTCTATAATTTTTTAACTTCTGAAGATACCTTAGCAACGTTGAATATTTTAAAATCTTTGGGCGTTGACATTCGACAAACTGATTCAAATGAACTAATTATAAATGGGGAAGGCCTTCATAGTTTTTGTGAACCTTTAGATGTACTAAACGCAAAAAATTCTGGTACTACTATAAGATTAATAATGGGGGTACTGGCTGCTCAAGATTTTTATACTGTTATAACAGGGGACGATTCACTTAGAAAAAGACCTATGAAAAGAGTTATAGAACCTTTAAGCAAAATGGGAGGACGTTTCTACGGCAGAAAATCCGGAAACTACGCTCCAATTACGATATTAGGATCAAAAAATATTTCTTCCATAACTTATCATTCTCCGGTTGCAAGTGCACAAGTTAAGTCTGCAATATTAATAAATGCTTTATACGCCAACGGTGTCACAACGGTCATAGAACCTTATAAGTCAAGAGACCACACCGAAAGAATGCTGAGGTATTTGGGAGCCAATATTTTAGAAAAAGAAAATATTGTAAATTTAGAAGGTCCCGCCTATAACTTGTATGGAAAAGAACTTTTTGTGCCCGGAGATATTTCTTCTGCTTCTTTCTTTTTGGTTGCATCGCTAATTACAAAGAACTCATCTATTCTTATAAAAAATGTTGGTATTAATCCTACAAGAATAGGGATATTAAAAGTACTAAAAATGATGGGGGCAAATATAGAGATAATGAATGAAAGAATTCTCAACAATGAACCTGTAGCTGATTTATTAGTTAAAAGTAGTAAACTGACGGCAGTAGAAATTAAAGGAGAAATGATTCCAACTTTAATCGATGAGATACCCATTTTGGCAGTTGCTGCTACCCAAGCGGAAGGCAAAACTGTAGTTAAAGATGCAAAAGAGTTGAGAGTAAAGGAAACAGATAGAATAAAAGCGATAACAGATGAACTAAGGCGAATTGGTATAAATATAATAGAGAAAGAAGATGGCTTTGAAATAAACGGAAAACAAAAAATAAAAGGAAACTGTATATGCGAAAGCTATAACGACCATAGAGTAGCTATGTCGCTTGCAATTGCAGGACTAATCGCAGAAAATCCTATAAAAATTAAAAATTTTGAATGTGTGAATATTTCATATCCAAACTTTCTTGAAACGTTGAACTCTTTGATATAAAAAGCAGCATAAAGAAGTTGTAGTAGGAGGAAAATATGAAAAAATATGGTTTATTTCAGTATCCACAAAAAGAAAGCCTTTCTAAAAAGGTTTTTAATGAATATTTCCGTAAGGCAGATATAAACGCAATTTACGAAGATATTGTAATTGAACCAAAAGATTTTGATAATAAAGCGGAATATTATTTGGAGAGTTACGAAGGAGTAAATGTTACTGTTCCCTTTAAACAAAAAGTTATCAAATTTGTTGAACCTGTTGAAGACGCCAAGGAAATTGGTGCGGTGAACTGCATTTATCATAATAAAGGCTATAATACTGATTGGAAAGGTTTTTACAATTCACTTGAAAATGTTGAAATTGAACTTCCTGTGTTGATTATAGGAGCTGGAGGAGCTTGCAAAGCTATTCTTTACACATTATTCAAAAAAGATATAAAAGAAATCATTTTAGTCAATAGAACAAAAGAAAAAGCTGAAAACTTGAAAAAATATTTCTCCGATAAATTGGAAATACATATAGAACCGTTTGAGAATTTAAAAATAGTTATAAAAAAGGTAAAAACACTTATAAACTCTACTTCAATTGGCATGTTTGGAGAGTCTTTTGATTTTACCGATAGCGATTTATCAAATATAACCTTCATCTATGATATAGTGTACAACGATACTCCTTTACAACAATTAGCTAAAAAAAATAATATAACATGTTTAGATGGAAAAATATTCTGGTATTATCAAGCTTTAGAAAATTTAAAAATTTGGAATATTTACCAAGAAGAGATATTCAAGAAAGTATTTTCTGATTTTCAAAAATAATAACTGAATTTTTTTAGCTACTTAGATTTTACAATTTAAGAGGTGAAAAGATGCAAATAAAAATAGCCGGTGATTCGCATGGTAGTCAAATGATAGGATTTATTGAAGAAGTTCCTGCAGGATTAAATTTAGAAATTGAAAAAATAAACGAAAATTTAAAAAGAAGACAGTCAGGATACGCAAGAGGAAATAGAATGAAATTAGAAAAAGATGAGGTTCAAATTATTTCAGGATTATGGAAAGGAGTAACTACGGGAGCACCATTAGTTCTTTCTATACAAAATAAAGCTCAAAATCCTATAAAAGATGAAAGATACGTTCCCAGACCTGGGCATGGAGACTATAGCGGATGGAATAAATATAGATTGCAAGATTTAAATATTTATACTGAAAGAAATAGCGCTCGCTGGACAAGTGTATTAACAGCTATAGGAAGTATTGCTAAACAATTTTTGGAAAATTTTGAAATTCAAACAATTAGTTTTGTAAGATCTATAGGAAGGGTAGAAATTAAAGATGAGTTATTTGATGAAGTTCAAAACAATTTTGATTTATACATTCAAAAGCGTAATGAATCTGAAGTTCAATGCCCTTTTGAAGATGAATCAAAAAAAATGATAGAAGAAATAAGAAGTAACGCTTTGATGAAAGCTACAACCTTAGGTGGAAGTATAAAGACTTTCGCTACAAATGTAAAACCTGGCCTTGGAAGTTATACGGACGTATTTAACAAAGTTGATTCGAAAATAGGGAAATATTTTATGTCTATTCCTTCTGTAAAAGGAGTATTCATTGGACATCAAGATGTGAGTTTAACTGGAACAGAATATCAAGATCCATTTATATTAATTGACAACAAAATTAGCCGGTCTAAAAACTATGCCGGCGGAATAGAAGGTGGAATTACAAACGGAGAAAATATTGTGGTTACGACATATTTTAAACCAATATCAACACTTGCTAAACCTTTGGATTCAGTTAATTTAAAGACAAAAGAAAGTGAAAAAGCTCCTTATATAAGGTCTGATTCTGTCATTATTCCTGCTGCAACAGTCATAACAGAATGTACATTGGCTATAATATTAATGGAAGAAATAATAGATGGTTTTGGAAACGACAATATAGATCTAATGAAAGAAAGGTATTTTAAAAAGTATGCTAATGATTTTAATATCGAAGGTTGATTTTATAAAAATAATTTAACTTTTATAATAAGACTTTAGAAATAAAGATTTTTGAATTTTTATAATGAGCTTATTTAAAAAACATCAGAGGTACTTATAGCACGTCTTTACAATTAGTCAATAAAATAATTTTTTTTGAATTTATAACGGGTCCAGGGCGGAGCCCTCCCTCTCTCCTTAGTTACACGTCGCGAAGAGGTTAAAGAAATTCATATTTTGTGAGAATTAGATAGGCACTTTAGAAATAAGAATTTTATAAAAATAATGTTTTTTTGAATTTAAAATGGGTCCAGGGCGGAGCCCTCTCCCCTTTTCTTCGCTACACTTAGCGAAAAAGTTAAAAGTACTTTAGTAAGAATTAGAGTTATGGAAGTATTTTTTAAAAAACTAAACGTTGAAATATTTATAGAATCTGTGTTTTGAAATTTCTTAAGACAGTAGTGATCATTATACGAGGAGGACAAAAGTTGAGTAAAATATTTTTAATTGGAATGATGGGCTCAGGTAAAACAACACTTGCAAAAATGATTTCTAAAATCTTATCTATACCTTATATAGATACAGATGAAGAAATAGAGAAATCCCACCATATGGAAATAAAAGAAATATTTGAAAAAAAAGGTGAAATATATTTTAGAAAGTTGGAAAATCAAATACTTGAATCGTTATTGAAAAGAAGAGAAGATTTAGTTGTATCTACTGGTGGAGGTATAATTTTAAACCCTAAAAATCGTGAATTACTGAAAAATCAAAAAACAATATATTTAAAAGTAGATCCTATAGAATTAAAAAATCGTGTTTCAGTTGAAAATAGACCTCTTTTATTAAATAATAAAGAAAAAATTTTAGAAATATACAATCAAAGAAAAGAGTTATATGAAATTTTTGAAACTGTTGATATTACTAGTCTTAACGAGTGGGAAGCTACAGCTAAAATTTTATATACTTTAAATATATACGAAAAATTGGAGATAGATTCGTCATTTCAAAAGGTTCGTATACAAATGGGAGCTTTAAAATTAGTGCCGAAAGAATGGATAATTTTTACAAATGAAAAAGTTAACAGCTTATATGGAAATTTTTTCTCAAATAAAAAGTTTATTTTCCCAAATGGGGAGAGAGTAAAAGATATATCTTATGTTTCAAAAGCTTACGAACAACTACTTGAAAACAACGTTTCAAGAAAAGATTTTCTCTGCGGAATTGGTGGAGGTACAATTACTGATTTCACAGGTTTTGTAGCATCAACTTATAAAAGGGGTATGAATTTTACATTTTATCCAACGACATTACTCGCACAAATAGATGCTTCTATTGGAGGAAAGAATGGAATAGATTTTAAAAAATACAAAAATGTTGTTGGAACTATAAACTTACCTAACGAAGTCATAATAGACCCTCTTTCTCTTTTATCATTAGACGAAGAAATTTACAGAGAAGGTCTAATAGAAGGATATAAGATGGCTTTAATAGCTGGTAGAGATTTTTATAGTTTTTTTAAAGAAAACTTGAATGAATTATTGAATCGTAATCTTGAAAAATTAAGTAATTTTATAAAATGGGCTGTAGAAGAGAAAATACGAATAGTACAAGAAGATTTTAGAGATATAGGATCAAGAAGTTTTTTGAATTTGGGGCATACCTTAGGACATGCGTTTGAAGCATCTACTGGAATTGCACATGGTTTATCAGTTGGATGGGGATTACTTAAAGAATTAGAGTTATTTAAAAAATACAATTTAACAGATGAGAAATGTTATCAAGAAATTAAAAATACTTTAGAATACCTTGTTTCAGAAAACATTAGAAATATCGAAATAAATAAAGAAGAGTTATTTTATTACCTTATCAACGATAAAAAAGCGGAAAATTCTAAAAAAATAAAAATACCTATTTTAAAGTCTCCTGGGAACGTTACTTTAGAGGAAATTGAATATTCTGTATTAAAAAATTCCCTATAAGCCCGATCATTTAAATGAAACTTTTTAAAATCTCTCATTTATAATTATTGAAAAATGCGAAAAGGTAACCTATAAATCTGACTTTGAGATTTTACTTTTGGAAAAAGGATTTTTATAAAATAAAAATTTAGGTTTGACTAACTTGAAGGAAAGTTACTATTTCAAATTCGATAGGAGGGAATATATGATTTTAATAATAAACGGCCCAAATTTAAACATGCTTGGAAAAAGACCACAGGAAATTTATGGAAGCGGTAGTTACCAAGATTTACAAAGAACTATAAACGAATACGCAAAAAATAACAATTTAGAAGTAGAGCTATTTCAATCTAATTCCGAAGGAAATATAATCGATAGGATTCAAAAATTGAACTACCAAGCAATAATTATAAACCCTGGAGCTTATACTCATTATTCTTATGCCATAAGAGATGCTTTGGAAATTGCAAAAGTTCCAAAAATCGAAGTTCACTTAACAAATATATTGGCAAGAGAAAGTTTTAGAGAGACTTCTGTGACCGCAGCCTCCTGCGACGGTATTATTTCTGGATTAGGGTTCGATGGATATATCTTAGCATTAGAATATATTAAAAACAAAAGGACTTAAAGTTGGCATAGAAAAAAAAGACGTCATCATACGACTATTAGTTCAATAGCCAATTTATAGTTTCTTTGGCTACTGTTTCTTTTTCTATATCGTTCACAACAACATGACCACTTTCTTTCAAAATTAGGAAATCATAATTGGAATGTACATGGGTTTCTATTAAGTTTTTTACACTGAGGGGAACTGCGTCGTCTTTTTCTGAAAGAATAACAAACAACTTTGATTTTATGTCACCGAGATTTTTTACAGCTAACCTCTCCAATTTATACAAGTCTGCTGCTTTAGAAGGCCAATCGTAATTCCAATAATTTTTCGCTAAGAAATCTAAATTATGGTCATCAAAAGTCTGAACGTTTTTTTTAGGAATTCTTTTAATAAAAAATTTCATAAAAGGAGTTAGTTTAATTCTCCAATCAACAGTTAATAAAGCAGGTGCTGCCAATACTACCTTTTCGATTTCAAACTTTTCAGCTAAAATAGTTGCTAACACTCCTCCCATAGATAAACCTAATACATAAGTTTTCTCATAATAAGATTTTAAATTTAAATATGACTCATAAGATTTTCTGAGCCAATCTTTCCAAGAAGAGTTTAAAAAATCTATCGAATTAGTACCATGCCCAGATAATCTAGGAATATAAATTGTGAAACCCGCTTTGTTTATTTCTCTACCTATATAATACATATCGTGCGGAGATCCTGTATAACCATGTAAAATCAAGACGGCTACATCTTTATCACCTTTTAAATATAGTTCTTTAGAAATAGGAGAAACTTTGGTCTCTTTGGGGATTTTTTCAAAAAAATTCATTTAAAGATTCTCCTTTCATCAAATTTTTAGATGATTAAAGTGCCCTGATTATCAGCAAAGGTTATAAGATACTCACTTTCTAATCCGTAAGAAGAAAGGGTTTTTACCATTTCTTCCCCAACGTATTTTTCATTTTTTTCACAAAAAGCTATTATGGAAGATCCTGATCCACTTAAAGCTACACCTAAAGCTCCGTTTTTATAAGCGTTTATTATGACTTTATCAAAGCCCGGAATTAACTTTGCTCTGTAATTTTGGTGTAATTTATCTTGAAAGGCTATTGGAAAGTATTTATAGTCTTTTGTGGTAAAACATGCAGTTAATAGAGAAGCTCTAGCGATATTGAACACAGCATCTTCCATTTTAACTTCTGAAGGAAGTATTTTCCTAGAGTCTTTTGTTCTAATTTCCATCTTTGGTACCAAAACTACTATCTTTAAGTTTTCGTCTACTTCTAATTTTTTATAAATTATTCTATTATCTTCTAAAACAGTTATATTGAAACCACCTTTTAAAGCGGGTACTATATTATCACCATGCCCTTCGATTTTAAAAGCAAGATTTAATATATCTTCTTCTTTCATTATATCGCCTAAAAAAATATTACTCGCTAAAATACCCGCTAAAACAGCTGAAGCACTACTACCTAATCCTCTGGAAAAAGGAATGCTTATATCTTCCTCTAAGTGTATACCTGGTAATCTTTTACCATATTGATCGAAAACCTTCTTAACTGTAGTATATACTAAATTTTCATTTTCGTTAATATTGATATACTCTTTTTTATTTCTGAAGTTCATAACACATTCAAAACCATCAGCCGTCTCTTCAAATTTGAAAGTATTATAAATTTTAATTGCTAATCCAAAACAATCAAAACCGGATCCTAAATTTGCAGTCGTTGCCGGAATTTTTATTTTAAACAATATGTTTTCCTCCTGATTCAACATTTATTACTAATAAATTCGAAACATTGCTTTTTGAAAAATCCCATTTTTAAATCACCTATGACTTTTAATTAAAAAATTTTTTGGAAGTGGAACATTGTATAGTTCTTTTCCAGGTTTTTCATTGTAGAATGGCCTCGTACACCAACTGCATCCGGCGGTTTTAACAGATTCTTCCTTATCTATCTCTAAATCTGGAAGATGCATAATATTACCATTCTCATCAAAAATAAAAGAATCTCCATCTAATTCATACTCTAATATCATTTGACGTGCATACTGAATTTTTCTGTATCTTTCAATATCCGGAGTGTTCAAATTTTCCAACTTCGTTCCTTTAACAGGGGTAAACGCAAATAAACTAACAGTTATACTTAATTTTTTCATCTTTAAGAGAAAATTTATTATATCTTTATCTGTTTCACCTAATCCAACGATTAAATGAGTAGTAATCCTATTAGGAAACTCTTGAGAAACGGCTATAAGTAGGTCCTCATAAGTTGAATATCTTCCTCCTTTTATAATTGAGAAAAGTTCTTCGTTTGCTACATCAACGGCTATGCCTACTCTATCAACTCCGTATTTATCAAATAAAATCCTTATTTCTTCGATATTTTTCGGTCTTATAGAAACAGACGTTTTGACCTTTTGCTCTTTGGTAAAATTTAACAATTCAGATAATTCACTCCAATAGTTAATTGAAGAAATTACTTGAATGCAAACTCTTTTAAATTTATCTCGCACAAAATGGCTTTTAAATTCTTCCATAGAAACTTCTGGCCAAATAACTCTTGATAATAAATCTAACTCGCTTTTTGAATCTCGAGCTTTCGAACAGAATGAACAATTAAAAAGACACTTTTTCCCAACAGAGACGTATGCAGTAAAATTATGGTAATCCAGTTTTCCTTTTTTTAAATTCATCTCAACAGCAGTAGCATAAGAAATTTGCAAACAAACCACCTTCTGAATTATTTTTCGATATACACAAAATCATACCCCTCATGATTAAATATGTAGACAGTTGCTTCTTTCGTTGTTGTATTAATCGTTTCACTGATTTGTATATTGTTAAAAAAATCTTCTATAGGTAATGCTAATATTTCTTCAACTTCAGATATTAAATTGAAGGCTTCATTAACTTCCGCATTTTTAATATTTCTATATTCTAAAATTTTAGCTGTATAATAATATGACAATATAGAAAAAAGCAATAAAGGAATCATAATTACAAAGGTTAAAACAACTTTCAATTAAACGGCTCCTAAAATAATTGCTATTAAAATTATTAATAAAATCGCTATTACAGAAAAACCGCTTATTAAAAGAAAGTCCAACGACCCTATTTTACGGTATTCATAACTATTTTTATTATTTTTCATTTGCTCATAAATATCTCCAATAATTTTTTCGTTTTCATCATCCTCTAACTTTTCTTGCGATTGTCTCAACAATTGTAATTTACTTTGGTCAATGGAAACTTTTAAATCGTTGTGAACTATAGTTTTTCCTATATTATTATTTCCTAAGTCGATTTTCAAAAATATATAATCACTTGAAGGAATCAATTCTTTAGAAATAATCCTTCCTTCTATTATGCTTTTAGGTTTTTTAGCTTTTTCTGTGTTGTCAACAAGTAGAACAATTATAGGTTCTCCTATATCTAACTTAAATATTGGATAACCTTCTACTGGATCTATTATAGGATAAACTTCTATTGCATCTTTAACATCTTGCCTATTAAAATATTCTTCAAAACCTTTTTCACCTTTTTCCTTTACTGCGGATACCCAAGTTAAATCTTTATAATCAAATTTCTGAGCAATTAACTTTATGTTTGTTTCTCCTGCCCATTCTTTTAAAATATCAGCTAAAATAGATTTTAAAACATATGTGTCGTTTTCTTCTATAGCTAAAAAGATTTTTGTGCCGATAATTTCAAAATTCATCTTTCTTAGAGTGCTATAAAAATAAGCTCTAAATTGCTGCAACGAATCATTTTCTTTCTTCCTTGATAGCTGATAGTACAACAAATCAATATCTGATTTAAACTCTAAATAATCTTTAGAAATATCAGGAAGATCTATTTCTTTCATTTGACTCTTATTAAGTAATAAAACATTGAAATATGGACTTTGCGCTTTCTTCCCAAACAGGTAACCAATATAAGTTTCTCCTGTTAAATTAGAAGTTGCCATAAATTTAACTGCATAAAAGTCCAAAATAGACACCTCTTAAAATTAATTGTTAATCCCTTTAGAAATTCTTAAACTTAGATTATATTAATGTTTTGACGTTTAACTTTTTAAAAAAACACTTCTATAACTCTAATTCTTAATAAATAGGCATTTTTTAACTTTTTCGCTACGTGTGACTAAGAAGAGAAATGGGCTCCGCCCTAAACCCTTTTTAAATTCAAAAGCTTATTTTCTAAAATCTTTATTTATAAAATGCTTATGCAATTCTAATTTTGACAAATTAACTATTTTTTAAGTTCTTAGGTACGCATATCAAAGAAGAAGGAAGGGCTCCCCCCTGAACCTGTTTTAAATTCAAAAAAACATTATTTTTTATAAAATTCTCATTTCTAAAATTCTTATCTAATTCCTTCAAAATATGAATTTCTTTAGTTTTTCGGTACTTGTACCCAAGGAATGGGGAGAGGGCTCCGCCCTGAACCCGTTATAAATTCAAAAAAACATTATTTTTTATAAAATTCTTATTTTTAAAGTATCTATCTAATTCTTACTAATGCATTTTTAACTTTTTCGCTAAGTGTAGCGAAGAAAAGGGAAAAGGGCTGTGCGATGAACTCTTTTCAAAACATCGTTTTTCGAAAATCTCAATTTCTAACGTAACTGCTATAAAGTTTCAGTTCGATTCCAAACCTAATATGTCTTACTCAACAATAATGGCTTCCCCACTTTTTAATTCTTTAACATCATAATTGTTTAAATCAACATTATTATCTATAACACAATTTTTACCAATTTTAATCCTTTCTTTAACCTTACTGTTGAACCCTACTACTGTAATTTCAGAGTCATAGATTTTTTTATCAACCTTAGACTCAGCAAATTCTCCTATACCAATTTTAACTGATTTTCCTATAAAAGCATTTTCGCATATTATCGCCTTTTCTATGTAAACATTTTTATCTATAAAAACGTTGTTCATTATAACCGAATCTTTAATAATGGCTCCTTCAGAAACTGTAACTCCCTGGAAAACAACCGAACTTTCTACATTTCCATAAACCTCAGAACCCTCACTTATAAAACTTCTTGTAACTTCAGCATCTTTTGCAATAAAAGCAGGAGGCAGTTCTTCTGATTGAGTATATATTTTCCAATTTTCATCATGCAAATCTAAAGGAGGTAATGGAGCTAATATTTCTAAATTGCAATCAAGATACGACTGAATAGTTCCAACATCTCTCCAATAACCTTCATAATTGAAAGCAAAAAGTTTAGCTTTTTCTTGCAAAACATTTGGAATAACGTTTTTACCGAAATCATGTTCAGATTTACTATCCTTTGCATCTTTGATAAGGGATTCTTTTAAAAATTTCCAATTAAACACATATATCCCTAAGGAAGCTAATGTTCCTTTTGGATCTTTGGGCTTTTCTTGAAATTCAACAATTCTGTTAAAAGGATCAGTAACCATTATACCAAATCTATGTGACTCTGATATAGGTACCTCCATACAAGCTATTGTACAATCCGCTTCTTTTTCGATGTGATAATCTATTATATCGTTGTAATCCATTTTATATATATGATCACCAGATAGTAAAACAATAAAATCTGGTTTATAACGTTCTATAAACTCCATATTTTGGTAAACAGCATCGGCAGTACCTCTATACCACGAAGTTCCGGATCTACTTAAATAAGGTGGAAGAATATGAAGTCCTCCTCCTTTTATATCAAGATCCCAAGGCTTTCCAATCCCCAAATGTTCTACCAGTCTATGAGGCATATACTGAGTAACAACGCCTACCGTATTTATGTTAGAATTTACACAATTACTCAAAGTAAAATCAATCATTCTATATTTTCCACCAAAAGGTACAGCAGGTTTTGCAAGATTGTTAGTTATTGCACCAAGACGAGTACCTTGCCCTCCAGCTAAAATCATTCCTATAACTCTCATAAAATCACTCCTTATATGATTGTACCTTTTTCTATAAGGTTAATCTCGTTTCCTACTGTTTCTAATCTTTTACCTGATCTTATTCGTACGTTTTTATCTATAATGGCTCTTTTTATCACACTACCTTCTTCAACAACACATCCTTGTAATATTATCGAATCTTCTATAACTGCTCCCGCATTTATGATTACATCTCTTGACAAAATAGAATTTTTAACTACCCCATTTATTATACACCCATCCGATATAAAAGAATTACTTATTTTAGCGTTTATATTTATTTTAGGTGGTGCCGAATCTCTTAATTTCGTATAAATTTTTCTTTCGGGATTGTAAAATAACTCGTCACGTACTTCTTTTTTTAGTATATCCATATTAGTATTATAATATTCTTCTACGGACTTTTTAATATTTTTCCAATATCCATTAAATTCGTAAGAAAAAACTCTTAATCGAGATAAATTTGGAATAACTATATCTGTTAATAAATCATATTTTTTGTTTGGTACGTTTGCATAAAGCATTTCTAAAAGTAAAGCTTTATTTATAAAATATAAGCCTAAAAATATTTTGTCAGAATGAAACTCTGAAACCTTTTCATATATTTTGGAAATTCGATTATTTTCATCTGCAACCACTTGACCATATTGTGTCAAATCTAAACCTTTTTTCATGGTTTTTGTAATTAAAGTAATATCTGCACCATTTCTCACATGGTATTTGAAAACATCTCTAAAATCTATATTATATATATGATCACCCGAACCAATCAATACAAAATCTTCTATAGATCTACGCAAATAAGTCATATTTTGAAAAATTGCATCAGCAGTTCCTTCGTATTGCATTTTTTGACTTTCCAAACTCATAAAAGGCTGTAAAATAAAAAGGCCGCCTCTCTTTCTATCAAGGTTCCATTCTTTGCCACTTCCTAAATGGTCCATTAGAGATCTAGGATTGTATTGAGTTAAAACACCTACATTTATAATGCCAGAATTCACCATATTACTTAAAGTAAAATCAATCGCCCTGTATTTTCCAAAAACAGGGACAGCCGCACTTGCTCTTTTTGTTGTTAATTTATCTAAATTATCTCTACTTGAACCGGATAATATCAATCCCATTACTCTCATAAACTTTTCCCCTTCTTTCCATCATATTTTTACTGTTTTTAGAAATTCCAAAACTTAAGTTTTGCCAATCTTTTAAATTTAATTTTTTTACAAAACACCTCACTAATTTCTTTAGTTTTTCTGTACTTATACGGAGTCAGGAAAGAGCTATATCCTGGACCAATTATAAATCCAAAATCCCATTTTTAGAAAATCTTCATTTCTAAATCTAAAACGGCTACATTTAATTTAATCAATCTTTAAAAATTTTCTTCACCAATTGAATATTCCAAAAGTTCTTCTTGATCAAAAAATATTTGCCATTCCTTTTCAGCCTTTTCTTGTGAATCAGAAGCATGTACTATATTTTTTCTAACGGTCAATCCATAATCTCCTCTTATACTCCCAGGAAAAGCTTTTAAAGGATCGGTATCTCCATGCATATGCCTGACCACTTCAACAGCCCTTTCACCTTCTAAAACCATTACTAAAACTGGACCAGACAAAACAAAATCAATCAAGGGTTTATAAAAATCTTTACCTTCATGTTCTTTGTATAACTTTTCTGACTGAGTTTTTGTCATTTGTATCATCTTTAAAGCAATTATTTTTAATCCTTTTTTTTCGTACCTTGATATGATTTCTCCTATTAGTGATCTTCTTACTGCATTTGGTTTGATAAAAACAAATTCTCTTTCAATCATGTTAACTTCTCCTTTGATATAAACATTATACTCACTTTAAAAATTCTAAACTTCACATTTTATAAATATTTCAGCGGTTAACTTTTTGCAAAATACCTCCCCGCTTCTAATCCTTACTAATTCCTAATTTTTTTAACTTCTTCGTACTTGTACCGAAGGAATAGGGAGAGGGCTCCGCCCTGGACCCTTTATAAATTCAAAAGCTTATTTTCTGAAAAATCTCCATTTCTAAAGTTTCTATATAAACATTAGTATATACTGAATTTAGAAACTCTAAAAACATTTTTTATGTATATTTTATCGTTGAATTTTTTATGAAATACCTCCCCACTTCTAATCCTTACTAATTCCTAATTTTTTTACCTTTTTCGGTACTTTTAGCCAAGAAAGGGGAAGAGTGCTGTGCCCTGAATTCATTTTAAATTCAAAAGCTTATTTTCTGAAAATTATCGTTCCTAAAGTGCCTATTAATTATTCTTCTTTTAAAATTTCAACAATGTTCAAGTTAGATGCTCGCCTTGCAGCAGCAAAACTGAAAAGTATAGAGACAGAACAGTTCATAACAAAAGCTACAAAAAAAGAATTAAACGTAATATTTAAAGGCAAATAATCAACATAAAAAAGGTCTTGTGGTAAAGGTATTTTTATTAAATTTAAAGTCCAAGATGTCAAAATACCGAAAAAAACTCCTCCCGAATAACCAATTAAAGATATAAAAAAGGTTTCTAAAATAAAAATTTTTGCTACATTATTCTTCTTTAAACCAAGCGCTCTTAATATAGCTATTTCCTTTTTCCTTGTAAAAACAGAAAAGGAAACTGAATTGGAAATGCTAAAGCCGGAGATTAATATAATAAAGAAAGTTATTAAAAAGGCAATCAAACTATCGAATTGTATAGCTTTTGCTAAGGTTTGATTAGATTCTTCCCAAGTGAACGCAGAATATTCTTTTAAATAACTACTTTTAAATCTGTCTGCCATATTAGAATTTTTAAGAAATATCCCTGTATAATTCTTTTCGGATGTATTTTGTACTAATAAAAAAGAGGTGTCATACGTTGCAACACCTGATTCAAAAATGCCAGAAACTTTAACTCTTTGCGTTATGGGAAGAAAACCTGTTGGACTTATTAATAATATTTCATCATCAATGTTTATATTTAAACTTTCTGCCATTTTTTTACCTACTATTACCCCTTCACTCAACTTACCGTTCACTAAAAAATCTTTATAGAAAGAGGCATCATCCAACTCCATGATCTGAACAAAATTTATTTGATTTTGAAAAAAAACGGCAGCATTCTTTAGATTAAATTTAATTTTGTCTACAATATGTTCATTATTTTCGTTATAATCGCCGTACACTATAATATGAGGGTAGAAATTTGTAATAGAATTAATCAAAACATTTTGAAATCCATTGATTATGGAAGTTACGATTATTACACCCCACACTCCAATTACCATAGCTACGACAGAAAATCTAAAATTGCTTTTTGATCTTCTAAAAAACATTTTGGCTAAAGTAAAACTCATTCTAATATTTTTACCATCTATCATTAAGAATCACCAAAACATCGTAGTCCAAACTATTAACTAAATTCGAAGCAATAAAGTCTATTAATTCAAAATACTTATTTTTATCAGTTATTTCCAGAAAATCTGTGCCAAAACTTTCTTTTAAATCTGATTTTATGGTTTCTTTTTTCTCTTCCTCAATATCTTTAAAAAAAACATATGAGTGAGTAGAAGGTAAACCTCTAAAAACTTCGTCTAAAACTTTTATTTGATAATTAGGTTTTTTCCACACTGAAAACACATAAGTATAGAAATTGTAAACCTTGCTATCAAAATTCTTTGTAACCAACATCCAAACTTTTTTATCTGTAGAAACGTTAAAAGACATTTCAAAGGTTTTTAAAGTATGTTTGAGATTTGTCAATTCCTTTTCATTTATAACTAAATAACCCTTCTCTGTTATTATATATGGAAAAGATAAAAAATCTAATTGCGCATCTTTGCCAAAAGAATACAAATATATCAAATCTGTTATTTCAAATGTATTAATAGTATGGTTTAAAACCAAAGTTGCTGCTTCTATTATCTTTGATATGCCCCCATTTTTGGCTTCATTCAATAATGAAAATACGGCATTCTTTTGTCTTTCTATTCTTCCTAAATCACCACTTTCATCTCTGTACCTTACATAATAAAGTAATTCTTCTCCGCTTAATTGATTGTAACCCATTTTAAAGTCAATAAACAAGTTTTGATGATAGTCTACATATTTCATATCTTTTTCAATATATATATCAATTGGAGCAAAAAGATCTCCAACTTCTTTAAATATTGAATAATCAAAAATAATGTAATCCTGTATAGAAACGTCGGTTAAATTTTCAATTTCACGCATCAAAGTTTCTATACCATATAATTCATAGATAGAATTTATTCTTCTTTCATTTCCGTTTATATTGACTAACAAGTCTCTTGGAATAGATAAAAGAAGAATTTTATCTTCGTTTAAAGCTCCCAACATTATAACATCAGTTCTCACTGAGTTTTCTAAATCTTCGTCTCTTCCAAGAATTAAAAAATAATAAGGTAATTCGATTTTACTTTCTCTTTCATCGAATATCTTAATGAACGGAACAAAGAAACTTATTAATAAAATGAAAAGTAGTACAAAAGAAACTATTCTTAAAATATTTAACCTCAAAATATTTTCACTCCAAAATTTCTTTCATCCTCTGAAAAGCTCCAACATCTGCATATTTTCTTTCAAGCTTTTGAGTTCCAATATTGATTTGTAAGGGTTCATCTAAAACCAAAGGTATTGTCAATTTGTCGTAATTTGTTATTGCATACTTAGAGAATGCATTAATTAAGGCATAAAAACCTTCCTGATCTATGTTACTACTCCTATCATAATCTTTTATTGTATTAATAACTCCGCCAAGAGTGAAAACTTCCCACATATTGAATTTACTATTTTTAAGCGCGGTTAACAACCCATCTATACCCTGTGAAGTCGTACCGTTAAGTTTGCTGATCAACTCATTTGCTAAATTATCAGATAGGTACAAATAATAATTTACATCAGATTTGAGCTCAAAAAGGTTTAAAAAGTTCCTTGCAGCAATTTCCAAATTATCTGAGGTTAAGGTAATATATTGTCCAGGAAATGTTGTACCATTTTGAATTTTCATAACCATAACTTTTCTATTGTTATTTAACACCCTTATGAAATATAAGTCCTCGCTATATGAAACCACATAAGTTAAAGCATCAGCACTAACCACGGGTGATTTTGTTAATCGAGAATATCTATAAAAAAAGAAACCAAAAAAAGCAACAACTGCTACAATGATTATAATTAAACTTATCCAAAATTTACTTCTTTTTTTCTTTTTACTTCCAAGATAAACATTTGCCACGAACTACACCTCCACAATATTTAACTTGTTAAGAAATAGATCTTTTTTTAAGAATCTTACATTTTCTAAATCATATGAGACTATTCCGTGATAAAAACTCTTCAATTACGTCTTGTAAATTGGGTTTACCTATTTCTTGAAGCTCATAAGTTACTCTAACATGTGGCTTAGATATCTTTACAACTCTTGTTAGATCAATAGGAGTTCCGACTACAACAACTTCGGCTTGTGATCTATTTATAGTTTCTTCTAATTCTTTCATCTGTTTTACTCCATAACCCATTGCTGGAAGAATCTTATCAAGATGAGTATATTTTTTATAAGTATCTATTATCGAACCTACAGCATATGGTCTTGGATCTATGATTTCAGATGCACCATATTTTTTGGCAGCTATGAATCCTGCCCCATAGGTCATTCCTCCATGAGTTAAAGTAGGACCATCTTCTATTACTAAACACTTTTTGCCTTTTATAATCGAAGGATTTTGTACAAAAAGTGGTGAAGCAGCATCGACAACGGTTGCGGTTGGATTCCACATTTCTATGTTTTTTCTTACCTTTTCAATATTTTCCAAAGAAGCGGTTTCTTCTTTATTTATAACAATAACATCTGCTGCAAGCAGATTTACCATTCCTGGGAAATACGTTACTTCATGTCCAGCCCTATGAGGATCAGCAACAACTATCGACAAATCTGGTTTGTAAAAAGAAAAATCATTATTTCCCCCATCCCATAATATTATATCTGGGTTTTCTTGCTCTGCTTGCCTTAAAATAGCTTCATAATCAACTCCTGCATAAATTACAGAATTTCTGTCTATGTGAGGTTCATATTCTTCTCTCTCTTCTATAGTGCACTCATGTTTATCTAAATCATCGTAGGAAGCAAATCTTTGTACTTTTTGTTTAACAAGGTCCCCATAAGGCATAGGATGCCTTATAGAAACAACCTTTAGTCCTTTGTTTCTTAAAATATCTAAAACGCGTCTTGAAGTTTGACTTTTTCCAGACCCTGTTCTTACAGCACAAATTGAAATAACGGGCTTCGTAGATTTTATCATAGTATCCTTCGGCCCTAAAAGTTTAAATTCAGCACCTGCTGCAAGAACGATCGACGCCTTCTCCATAACATATTGGAAAGGCAAATCACTATAAGACAAAACAACTTCGTCAATATTTTTTTCTTTTATAAATTCTATAAGCTTTTCTTCAGATTCTATAGGAATACCGGTGGGATAAAGGTCTCCAGCAAGTTCTTTTGGATAAACTCTTCCTTCAATATCAGGAATTTGTGTAGCGGTGAAACATACAACTTCAAAATCAGGATTGTCTCGATAATATACGTTGAAATTGTGAAAATCTCTTCCTGCTGCTCCCATTATTAAAACTTTTCTTTTCATAACAATCTCCTCCTTATTAGAGGCATACTTGCGCATCTGGGTCCACCTCTGCCTCTTGATAATTCACTAGATGGTATGGCAAGAACCTCTACGCCAGCATTTTCCAACTCTCTATTTGTTACATAATTTCGATCGTAGGATATTACCTTTCCAGGCTCAATTGCCAAACAATTTGACCCATCATTCCATTGTTCTCTATGAGAAGCAATGATGTCTCCGTTTCCACATTTTATCAATTGCACTCTATCTAAGTTCAAGTGCCTTTTTAATATTTCTTCTAAAGACATTTCTTCTTCAGTAAAATCAAACCCTTTTGCAGTTTTGTAAATTACAAATGTGTCTATATCCCCTCTTAAATTTGCATGGACAAGGAATTTATCGTAATCTACCATAGTAAATATTGTATCTAAGTGCATGTATGCTCTATTATCTGGTATGATGAATGCTAAAATTTTTTCAAATGAATCTCTATTTTCTTTTAAAAACTTTTTGGCGAGTATTTCAACTGCTTCAGGAGAAGTTCTCTGAGATATTCCTATAGCCAAAACTTTGTCACTTAAAACTAAAATATCTCCACCTTCTATTGAATATGGGAAATTTCTCTCGTAATATACTTCTGTTTCTTTAAAATCATCATGATATTTTATTATATACTCGGTTAACATAACTTCTCTTCTTCTTGCATAAGTTTTCATTCGATTAATACAGGCACCTTTTCCAACCATAGCAACGGGGTCTCTTTGAAAATAAAGATTTGGCATAGGATTCAAAAAAAATGGCAATTCTATATCTGCACGTCTAACTCTCAAGGAAAAGATATTTCTTTTTATTTCCAACTCATCCGATCTGACACCTGCGATAATTTTATTTATCATAACCTCTGTCTCAAGAGAAAACAAATAATCTTTTAAAATTTCAAAGATAAAGTCATTTTTTATATCCGAAAAATCTAAAAACTCATTTAAAAACTGTTCTTTTAAATTATCCTTTTCAAGAGTTTCTTTTAGTAATTTTGTAAGATATAAAACTTCAACCCCATTTCTCTGTAAAAGATTTGCAAAATAATCATGTTCTTGCTGAGCCTTTTCTAAATAAGGAATATCGTCAAATAATAGATCCGAAAGATAATAAGGAGATAAATTTTCTAATTCATTACCAGGTCTATGTAATAATATCTTTTCTAATTTTCCAATTTCAGAATAAATCGATATTTTCATTTTTTAATAAGACACCAACCTTTTATAATTTGAAGTTATTACATTTTAAATTATTATATCATATAATATATAACTAATTGTCTAATAAAAAGCAAAAAGCTCCGCATTTTTGCGGAGCTTTAAAAAAACTTTTAAATTATCGGATATTTAATAGATATGGCATTTACTTTGTATACTACTTTATTGGCATAATATGTATTTCCACCACCGTTATACCAGCCTAAAGCCATATAAATGTCTTCATGTTCTTCTATCAAATATTTTAAATATCCTGTTCCAACTAATATATTAAAACGTGGATCAACCAGTAATCTCTCTCTAATCCAATCTAAATCTGTATTGTTGTAACCTAAACTTTCAAACAGCAAAATATTTTTCTCTACGATGTATTTAGCAGTTGTAGGCTTAATTTGCATGTATCCTATTTCACCATAAGGTCCTATGATGTTTTTAAAAGTAGTTTCGGTATCAATAACAGCTACTATCATTATGGGTGAAATATCAAAAACCTTAGATGCTTCCATAATAGCATCAACTAATAAATACAATCTTTCTTCCGGCATATCCTTTTCTGTAGCTAATTTATACTGAGTTGCTATATAATCGTACAAAACGGTCTTGAGTTTAATATCGGCCTTAATATCTTCTTCACTAATTTCTAAAGAAGGAGAAATAGAGAAAAAAATCACAGAAAACATTACCATAATATAAAAGGACATCGTTTTTTTAAATCTCATTACTTTTACATCACCTCTGCTTTGCTTATTATCCACCTACTTATGTTTTACAACATAAACTCCATAAGGTGCTAATTTCAGATTTTTTCCATCAATTATATTTTCCCCTATGGACAACAATCTTGTACCATTTTCGAGAAAAAACGAGCTATTTGAAGATTTTAGGTTATAATAAGCAATAATTTCGTTTAATTGGTCATACACCTTTAATTTTACCACATTTTGGTCAAAATTCAAAATATCGATCTTTGCATTGTCTATCCAACTGTTGTTTTTTCTGAATTTAATGAGGTTTTTAACGATATTTAGTATAGAATTTCTATCTTTTGCTTGCTCTTCGTAAGAATTACCAGAATAAGGTGGATTGAATTTATAGCCTTTCCATTCCGTTTGACCTAATCCAAAACCATTTTCATACCAATGAAACGGTTCTTGACTATCTTCTGTAAAATTCACATCTATAGGAATACCTTTCATTCCTATTTCTTCACCGTAATATATGAAAGGAATGCCTGGTAAAGTATATATTATAGAAAATCCCAACTTAACTTTCTCTTCACTTTTCAAATCTGATAATATACGTGTCATATCGTGATTAGTTAAAAAGTTACCAGAAGCCGAAAAAACCTTACCAGTAGGCAAATATTCAGGTATACATTTATTTAAAGTTTCTACAAACCTTTGAGTGTTTTCATCTTTTAAAGTGGTTTTTAAATCTTCAGCTATTGGAAAATTAAATCCAATGTCAAAAATTCCTTCATATTTTCTCACTATCTCGGGAGCATCCCAAACCTCGCTTATAACTAATGCTTCGTTCTTTATAGATTTTATAAAAGAAATCATTTCCTTCCAAAACTCTACGTTCTTTTCATGTTGATATTTAAATCTCATAGTTTCAGTGTCAAAATCAAAAATATGCTTAGCTGCATCTAATCTAAAACCATCAAATCCTGCATCCAACCAAAATTTAAAGATATTTTTTATTTCTTGCCAAAGTTCTTTTCTTTCAAAATAAAGATCAGGTGAAGCAGGGCCAAATATTCCATAAAAATATTTATTCCCAATTTTTTGCCATATTTTACTATCATCCCAATGTCTTTTTTCATTTAAATCAGCTTTTTCATTAGCCCAAACGAACCAATCCTTATAAGGTTCTTCTCCTTTTAAAGCTTTTTGAAACCAATCTGATGTAACAGCAACATGATTTATAGGAAGATCAAGAACAAATTTGATTCCTTTTTTATGGCCTTCGCTCAAAACCTCTTTTACATCGTTTAGATTACCATATACGGGATTAACTTCATAGAAATTAGAAACAGTATAACCATGAAAGGCCGGTGATTTCATTATAGGCAGTAACCAAACATGATCTACACCTAATTCAACAAGATAATCAAGTTTTTCTTTTAAACCTTTTAAATCACCCAATCCATCTTCGTTTGAATCATAAAAAGATCTTAAATATAGTTCATAAAATATCATAACTATCCCCTCCAATAAAAATATGCTTTATACTCACTTTAGAAATTATAAAATCTACATTATATCTATGTTTTAGCGTTGAAATTTTTATAAAATACCTCCTCAGTTCTAATCCTTACTAATTCCTAATTTTTTAACCTTTTCTGTACTTGTAATCAGAGAGAGGCTCCGCCATTACCCTTCTACGAAGGGATTGATGCGACAGTCTTTGTAGCAAACGGGATAGTTTAACCGTTATAAATTCAAATGCTTATTTTTAGAAAATTATCATTTTTAAAATCCCTAAAATATGTTTTGCTACCAACTTGAGCCGGTTATAAATTTCTTGTCCATTAATTTATTTGATTTTTTCTACTTCCTCTATAAATTTTACAAAAATAGGATGTGGGTTTCCCACCTTTGACTTAAATTCAGGATGATATTGAATTCCCACAAAAAATGGATGATTTTTAAGTTCAACCGCTTCAACGAAATCTGTTTTTGCAGATATAGTAAGTTTATTTTCGTTTTCTTCTGGCGTTTCGAACATATTATTAAATTCATGATAATTAACTTCATATCTATGCCTATGTCTTTCATATGTTTCTACTTGTCTACCGTATATATCAAAAAGTTTTGTATTTGGTAATATTTCTATCTTTTGAGCTCCCAATCTCATTGTACCACCTAAGTTTAATAACCTTTTCTGTTCCTCCATCAAATCTATTACAGGATAAGGTGTACTTTCATCAAACTCTGTGGAATTGGCGTTTTTATATCCCATAACATTTCTTGCAAATTCAACAACCATTAATTGCATTCCCAAACATATACCTAAAATTGGGATTTTGTTTTCTCTGGCATATTTTATAGCTTTTATTTTACCTTCTATTGCTCTTTTACCGAATCCTCCCGGAATAATTATACCTTGATATTTACTTAAAAAAATCCCCAAAGTTTCTTCTTTCATTTCTTCTAATTCTTCGGCATTAACTATCTCAGGTTTATTAGCTCCACTCAAAAATATGCTTTCTATTATACTTTTGTAAGCATCATCTGTACCCAAATACTTTGATATCATAGCAATCTTTAAATTTTTAAATATCCTTGGACATTTCCAATTTATGCTTTCAATTTTTTGCGGAACAGAAATATTAAGTTTTTTACATATTAGAGAATGAATATCCTTTTCATACAACAATTCAGGAACTTCATAAATATTACTCAAATCTGGTACGTTTACTACGTATTGTAAAGGCACTCCACCAAATAAAGCAATTTTTTCAAGACTTGGTAAATCTATTTCTTTTTCAGTTCTTACCAAAATCATATCTGGTTGAATCCCAATTCTTCTTAAAAGTTGAACAGACTGTTGAGTAGGTTTAGTTTTAAATTCGTTGGTTATGTTCAAATATGGAACAAAGGTAACATGAATAAACATAAAATTGTCTCTACCCTTTTCAAAAGATAGTTCTCTGACAGCTTCTAAAAATATTTCTCCTTCAATATCTCCAACAGTTCCACCAATCTCTATCAATAACACATCAGTTTCAATTTCTTCTATTCTCTCTTTAATTCGCTGAGTAACATGAGGAACCATCTGAACAGTAGCACCCAAATACTTACCTTCTCTTTCTTTCTCAATAACATATTTATAAACTTGACCTGCTGTCATGTTGTTAAACTTCTTCATTTCTATACCTAAAAATCTTTCGTAATGACCTAAATCAAGGTCAGCTTCGTAACCATCTTCAGTAACGAAAACTTCCCCATGCTGATTAGGGTTCATAGTTCCAGCGTCTACATTCAAATAAGGATCTATTTTTAAAGAATTAACCTTTATACCCAACTCTTTGAGAAGTCTTCCAATTGAAGCAGAAGTAACCCCTTTGCCTATGCCACTCAAAACGCCCCCAGAAACAATTATATATTTTTTGGCCATTTATTCTTCACTCCTTTCATAAAAACAATATTAAAAAATAAGGGGGAGCCAAAGCTCCCCTCTTTATTATGGGTTATTCCTCGTCGTCAACATTCAATTTTTCTGCAAGAATATCGACTGCATTTTCAACGGTTTTAATTTTTTCTAACTCGTCATCTTCTATTGTAACACCAAACTCAGTTTCGAAAGCCATTGTCAAATCAACTAATTCCAAAGAATCTGCATCAAGGTCATCTGTAAAAGAAGCATCCAAAGTCACTTCGTCTTCGTCTACACTCAATGTATCTACTATTATTTCTTTTACCTTTTCAAATAATTCGTCTTTTGTCATAATGTTTACCTCCCTATGTAGTTTTCAATACTGCTTTTAAAAATTATGAAATTCATATTTTATCAGCATCTTAGCGCTTAACTTTTTACAAAATACTTCCAAGCTTCTAATACTTACTAATTCCTAATCTCTTTACCTTTTTCGGTACTTGTAACCAAAGAAGGAGGAGAGGGCTGTGCCCTGGACCCGTTTTAAATTCAAAAGCTTATTTTCTGAAAATTATCATTTCTAAAGTTCCCACTTCTTTTTTAGTCATTCTAAGTTCTAATACTTACTAATTCCTAATCTCTTTACCTTTTTCGGTACTTGTAACCAAAGAAGGAGGAGAGGGCTGTGCCCTGGACCCGTTTTAAATTCAAAAGCTTATTTTCTGAAAATTATTATTTCTAAAGCACCTAATCAGTTATTTACTCGCTTTAAAAATTATAAAATTTATATTTTATCAATATTTCAGCGTTTAACTTTTTACAAATTACCTTCACAATTCTAATTTTGAGCTATCCTCTATTACTTCAACCTCTTAGACACACATACCAAAGAAGAAGGATGAGATTTCACCCTGAACCTGTTATAAATTCAAACGCTTATTTTTAGAAAATTCTCATTTTTGAAGCCTCTATAAATCATAAAACTCTGCAATTTATTCTTCGAAGTTTTTCATAATTTTTCAAAAAAAAGAATACAAAATTCGAAACAATTATAATAAGTTATCTTTTTTTTGTCAAGTTATTAATTTTCTATAAAGTAAAATTTTTATAAACTTTTACTTTATAATTTTAAAAATTTATAGGAAATTAATATGGTATAATATTAGTATTTGTAAATATTTTTTTAGCTTTTTCGATGTTATTAATAATAATTAATAATATAATAAATAAAATAATATAAGGGTGAAGAAATGACGTATATATTTTTATTTTTTATTTGGAGTGTTTTAATAAATGACTTTTCAGATCTATCAATAATATTAGGCATTTCAATGGTTTTTATTACAGTGAAACTAACAAACTTATTTTTTAAAAATACAATTTATGGAACTATTCAACTTTTAATTTATAGTATTGGTAGCATTTTAAAAATGTACAAAAATACTTTTCAATTTATACCTCTTATTTTCTATAAAAGACATTCAGGAATAACTCATATTGACATGAAAGGAAAGTCAGATTTTGAAAAAGCGGCCATATCAATATCTGTTACTTTGACGCCTAAAACACTTGCTTTGTATGAAGAAGATGAAACGTTAATTATTCATAAAGTATCTTCAAACTCAGAAGAAATCCACGAGATCGAAAGTGAATGGGAGGAAGACATCTTTTGACAAACATTTTAGAAATATTTCTTCTTGTTTCAATGTTAATAACACTTATAAAATTTATGTTCACAGCTTCTAAATGGGAAAAGGTTCTTGCTTATTCTTCTTTTTCTTCAAAAGCTGTTTTATTAATGTTAGTATTTGCTTTTATTTCAGATCAATTATTTTTATTGGACGTGATAATCATTTTTTTGATTTTAAACGTATGGGGAATAGTGATTATTTCAATTTTTTTAGAGAGAAAAGGTGATATAAAATGATTATTTCAAATATTTTTTTAGTTAGTGGCATAGTGTTTTTAATAATTGGAACTATAGGGTTGTTCACAATGGAAGATCTTTATTCAAAAATTCAAGCTGTAGGGGTATCGGATACGGTAGGAGTATTTTCTATAATGGTAGCATTGATTTTAAGATATCCTGAAATAGTTGGAAGATTGTCTATAATTGCTGTTCTTGTTCTGATTTTGAATCCTGTAATATCTTCTATTATAGGTTACAGCGCGGCTAAATCTGGTGAAAAGTTAGGGAAAAAGAACTAATGAATCTATCTATAATTTTTTTATTGGGATGTTTAATAATTTTTGCTTTATACACTTTAATACAAGATAATCATTTGTATGCAATTATAGGATACGGAATTTTTTCAGTTTCCTTATCGGTTTTATTTTTCCTTTTAAACGCTCCAGATGTTGCTTTTGTAGAGATTACCGTAGGAGCAGCTTTTGTAATATTTATATATATTTTAGCCATTAAAAAAAATGCGGAAATAACAATTTATTATCTTGAAACTCCATATTTGATAGAAAAAAAAGATAATAAATTGCACGGTTTTGAGTATGAAATTATTAAGAATTTTTTAGAAAGGAAAGGTTTAGACGCAGATTTTATAAAAGTAGATGACGCATCTGTATTAGAAAAATTAAAAGATCACGGGGCAATATTAGTTGGAGGAATAATTTTTGAAGATAACAAAGAATTTCTTGCTTCTAAACCCATTATTAATTCTAAACTTTATGTAATAGGAGAACCTAAAAAAGCTCCTGTAGGAATTTTTCTTCCTGATATAGAGACCTTTCAACAAAATGATTTAGATAATGATTTTGTTATCGATGAAATTAGATTACAGACCTTAAAGAATAGTTTAGAAAAATTGGAAACTACGGATTTAAAAATTTTTAAACGCTCTGGATATAGAATAATTTTCTCAAAAAAAGATAGTTCCCTATTAAAGGATTTTAATAAATATATTAGCGAAATAAAAAAAGATAGAAAATATTATAAAAATCTAATACGGAGGTACTTTGGATGAAAAATTTTTTCATTCTCTCTTTGCTTATATGCATTTTTATCCTAATAGTATCGAATTTAACGATTGGAGATGCAAAAAGTTTTTATAATCCTTTAGACATTTTGAACGAAAATGGATCAACCAATATGGTTTCAGCGATTGTTCTAGATTATAGAGTATACGATACTCTTTTTGAAATATTAGTTTTCACAGTCGCAGTTATAGGAGTATCTGAGTTTATGAAGAAAATACCCATTTCAGAAACGAATAATCAAAATACTACATATGAAACTTCAATTATAAAAGTAATCACACCTATATTATTTCAAATAATGGTTTTAACCTCACTATATATTGCTATAACAGGACACCTTGCTCCAGGAGGAGGATTTGCCGCGGGAACAATTTTAGGAACTGCATTTTTAGCTGTATCCTTTGTAAGACAAACTGATGAAATAGAAGAAATATTCCTTAATTCCCAAATTGAAAAAGCAAAAATGTTAGTACCTTTAGCAATAATTGTTTATGGTCTTATGGGTTATATTTGGGGAAATAATTTTTTCTCTAACTTTAATAATGCAGGCACTCCAGGAAAATTAACGAGTGGAGGTTCAGCAATAATATTGAACTTTTTAATATTGTTTGAAGTATTTGGAGGAACTTGGACAATACTATATAGATTTTTAAAACACAGAGGTTTATTATGAATGCTTATGAAATAGCTGCTTTTATAACAATTTTTATTGGGTTATTTGGAGTTATTATAAAAAAAGATCTTATTTTAAAATTTATAAATCTTGGAGTTTTTCAAAGCGGAGTTGTTTTGTTTTTCGTTCTTTTAGCCTTTGATTATCATTCCCCTATTATTGTGTTAGGAGTTGACAGCTATTCGGACCCCTTGATCCATTCCTTTTTATTAACAGTTATAGTTATAGGATTTGCAAATCTTGCTTTAATGCTGGTTTTTGCCATGATACTTTTTTTAAAGTTCAAAACATATAATGTTGATGAAATAGAAAGTAAAATAAAAAATGATGATTTTAAAAAGGAATGATATTAAAAATTTTTTTGAAGTAGGAGGAAATAATGTTTTTGCTTTTGACTTTGATACCAATGTCTTTTGGAGTTTTAGCATATTTATTTAAAAAAAAGGCAAATATTTTAGTTCTGATTTCTTCCATATTAACTTTTGTATTTGCTATATTTTCCCCTGTACAAACTATGGTGATTGGTGGTCATAATGTTTTAAACGGTATAGAATTTAGCTTTGACATAATTAGTAAAACATTAGTTATTTCTTTTTCAATATTTTCGCTTATTTCTTTTTTTAGAATAAGAAAGATATATGATAATGTTTTCTTCTCACTATGGCTGCTTTTAATAGGAAGTATAAACGGCTTTTTCTCAAGTAGAGACTTCTTTAATCTATATGTTCACTTAGAACTTGCGTCAATATCAGTATTCTTGCTATTATCTTACGATAAAAAAGAAACAAAAGTGTGGTCTTCTTTAAAATATATGATAATGAGTATAGTTGCTTTAAATTTCTATTTGATTGGAGTAGGAATATTATATTCTTATTCGGGAACTTTAAATATATATCTTAATGTAAATAATGGACTAAATCCTGTTGCCTTCAGCTTTATAGCTACAGGCATTTTAATTAAGAGCGGTTTATTTTTTCTATCGGGCTGGTTACCTGATGCTCACACACAAGCAGTTAAAGGTATTTCTCCAATTCTTTCCGGAATGATTGTTAAGCTTTCGTTATTTATTTTATATCTTCTTATACCATCTTTAACTATAGAGATGAAGAACTTTTTATTTGGATTTGCAATTATTTCTTCGGTATGTTCTTCTATTTTTACATTAATGCAAAACGATTTAAAAAGATTTTTGGCCTATTCAACTATGACTCAAATGAGCTATGCATTACTCGTAATTTTATCGAATCCGAATCTTTTTCCACATTTTATAATTTTTCACATGTTTAGTAAAGGGTTCCTGTTCATGATTATAGAAGACGTATATGAAGAAACCGGAACTAAAGATATACATAAATTAAAGGGAAAGTCGATAGATCTTTTATTTTTTATAATTTTCACCTTTTTCTTGTTGAATTTAAGCGGTCTGTTCCCTTTTAGTTTATTTTTTATAAAAGATAGTTCAAATTTATCAATATTCATTGATATCAATATTTTTATATGTGGTATGTATTTTTATAAAATTATAAGCATCTTTACTATCGATAAGAATAAATTTTCTTTAAAATACTGGTATATTTTGATTTTTATGATTTTAAATATTTACCTAATTGTATATTACTTTTTTAACTTTAATTATGTCATACCGGTTTTAAAGATTTTATTTCAGTATTTGCTTTTTTCTTTAGGAGTTTTGACTTTTATAACATTCAAAGATAGAGTCACCATAAAAGATGTAGAAATCTATAATTTTAAAAACAGCTTCATTTATCAAATATTATTTCTGTTAATCTCTTTGATGTTTATTAGATAGATAAAGATTTTTCAAAATGTATATATGCTAAAATAAATATAGAAAAATTTTTTTGTTCATAAATCACTTTCAAAGGAGGATGATAAGTGATGAAAAAGACTTTGTTAGTGCTTATATTTGCTATTTTTTTAGTATCCTTTGTTTTTCCTTTTAAAGTAACTATGGTTACTGATGTGGGTGGTTTAGGTGACAAATCTTTCAACGATGGTACATGGCAAGGAGTTTTAAGGGCAAAAGATGAATTAGGGGTAGAAATTGATGTCATTCAATCACGCGAACAAACTGATTATTTACCAAATTTGTCTAATGCTGCAAAAAATTCTAATGTTGTAATTGCTGTAGGGTTTATGATGACAGATGTTTTATTTAATGTTGCCCCTCAATTTCCAGATGTCTACTTTGTAGGAATAGATATAGAACCATCTCCTGGTCAAATAGTTCCTCCAAACGTTATAAGCTATGTATTTAAGGAACATGAATCGAGTTTCCCTGCTGGCTATTTAGCTGCTATGATGACAAAAACCGGTAAAGTTGGTTTTATTGGAGGAGTTGCTGTCCCGGCAGTAACTAAATATGAAGCAGGTTATAGGGCAGGTGTTAAAGTTTACAACGTATTACATAATACAAACGTTGAAGTTATTTCAGGATATGCTAATACATTCAACGATCCTGCTTTAGGGAAAAGTATGACTTTGACACAAATGGAAAGGGGAGCAGATATTGTTTTCCATGCTGCAGGTCCGACCGGTAACGGAGTTATCAGTGCTGCTCAAGAAAGAGGTGCATCATTGTATAACTTACCTATAAATGCTCCTTTGAAAGACGTAATTGATAAATATTACGAATTGGAAAGAGGTCATTTTGCAATAGGTGTGGATGTTGATCAAGATTATATGGCACCAGGATACGTATTAACAAGTGCGATGAAGAGAGTTGATACTGCTGCATTTGAGGGAATTCAAAATGCTATGTCAGTGAGAACTTTTAATTCAGGAGTTTATAGTTTGGGTTTAAAAGAAGGTGGAGTTAGCATTAGTCCTATGAAATATACAAGAAGCATGGTTCCAACACGTTTTTTTGTTGAAATTGAATATTTGACAAAACTTATAAAAGAAGGAAAACTGGTAATTCCTACTGATCCTTCAAAAATAGGTTCTTTCGAAGTTCCTGAAATAGTTTTTCCATATTAGAATAAAATATCCCGCGATAAGCGGGATATTTTATTCTAATTTTCCAGTTATTATTTCTTCTATTGCTTGTTTTAATTCTTCATATTTTACTGCTCCACTTATTATCCATTTTCTATCTATTATAAGAGTCGGAGTAGCAGTGACACCACTTTTTCTTGCGTAATCATAATCTTCCATAACCATATTTCTTACTTTTTCACTTTGAAAATCTTCTATAAATTTATCTATGTCTAATCCAATAGTTTCTGCACAATTTATTAACACATTTTGATCAGCAATATTTTCACAGTCTGTTAAATGCGCTTTCTGAACTCTATCGAAGTAGTCCCAATGAGCCTCTTGTCCTCCCTGCAATTCGGCAGCTTTACAACTCATGAGTCCAGGCATTGAATAAGGATAATCAAAATCTCTCATCGCCATAAGTTCGGCATTTATTCTATGCTCATCGTCATTTGCATTTGCAGCTCTCCAATGATTCAAAATCTCTTCCTTAGCTTTATATTTATTTCCAAACATTTCACTTAAATCTCTATGTTCAGGAGCTAAAGGAAATGCTTTATGAATCACTTCTATATCAGGATATTCTTTAACAATTTTTCTTAATCTGGGAGAAAGCGCGTAACACCACGCACATAAGACATCATGATAAAACTCTATTACCATATAATCACCTCAATAATTTGGAATAAAAATCAGTTTAAATATAGTATATCATAAATAAGAGCATTTTAGTCCAAATTAAAAAACAGGTATATTTAATACTTATTCAATATAAATTTTAAAACACTTAGAGACAATAATTATACCTTGCACATATCTGCTGGATATAAAGGAGGTATTATCAATGGAAATGAATACTATGAAAAACAAAGTTCTAAGAACGAAGCGTTAGAAATATTGAATGGAAAATTTGCAAATGGAGAAATACCTGAAGAAGAATGTTTCCGAAAAAGGAATATTTTAAAAGATGATAATTTGAATTAAAATAATTAAAAGGCGCATTTATAAGATTAGATAGATGCGCCTTTTTGACTGCTTATTTCGTAATTACCAACCATATTCACCTATCAAAGGAACAAATACACACCCATCGTAATCTTCACTTTGCATACTTCCATCATTTAACTTAACAATTTTGCATAACCTCTGGTAAGTTTTAGAACCAATAGGAATTACCATAACCCCAGTTGATTTAAGTTGCTCAAACAATGGTTCTGGAACCTTAGGTGCTGCTGCTGATACGATTATTTTATCAAAAGAAATATTTTTTTCGGGCCATCCTTTAGTTCCATCTCCAATTTCAATAAAGATATTATTGTAACCTAAGTTTAATAACCTTTCTTTTGCTTTTTGCATTAAAATTTCGTTTCTTTCAATAGAATAAACAAATTTTACAATATTAGCCAATAAAGCAGTTTGATACCCTGATCCAGTCCCCACTTCTAAAACAACATCATTTTCATTTAATTCTAAAATTTGTAGCATAAGAGCTATTATATATGGCTGAGAAATAGTTTGCCCTTCGCCTATAGGCAAAGCACAATCTTCATAAGCGTATTCTTGAATACTTTCAGGAACAAATAAATGTCTCTTAACCTTCATAAAAGCGTTGAGAATTTTTTTGTCATATATTCCTCTTAATTTTAATTGATACTCAACCATATTTTTTCTGGCTTTTTCGAAATCTATCAAATCTTACCAACCTTTGATGAAATGTATTCATCTATCGCTTTTGCTGATCTTTTACCTGCACCCATTGCTTCTATAACAGTAGCTGCACCGGTAACAATATCTCCTCCTGCGTATATTCCTTCTATAGAAGTAGCCCCCGTGATTGGATCAGCTTCAATATATCCCCATTTATTCAGTTTCAATTCTGGAAAAGCGTTTAATAATACTTTGTTAGATTCTTGACCAATAGCTACTATAAAAAGATCTGCCGGTATTTCTATTTCACTATTTTCGACTGGTACGGGTCTTCTTCTTCCTGAAGAATCAGGTTCACCTAATTTCATCTTTTGACAAATTATTGAAATTAAATTACCAGTCTCGTCTCCCTTACATTCTATAGGATTGGTTAACCACATAAAATTGATGCCTTCTTCTACAGCGTTTTCATATTCTTCTTTTCTTGCAGGCATTTCTTCTTCCGTTCTTCTGTATACTACCGTTACACTTTCTGCCCCAAGCCTTAAAGCAGATCTCGAAGCATCCATAGCTACATTTCCCCCGCCAACGACAACAACATTTTTGCCTTTTTTAACAGGAGTATCCACTAAAGGGAATTGATATGCTTTCATAAGATTTACTCTTGTTAAAAACTCACTTGAAGAATAAACTCCGTTTAAATTTTCACCAGAGATATTTAAAAATTTTGGAGTTCCCGCACCAGTACCGATAAAAATTGCATCGAAATTTTCTCTCAGTTCATCTATCGTTATAGTTTTACCAACTACGACATCCGTTTCTATTTCAACGCCTAAGGATTTAACATATTCAACTTCTTCGAAAACTATCTGCTTTGGAAGCCTAAATTCAGGAATCCCATAAGTAAGAACCCCACCAGGCTTGTGTAATGCCTCAAATATTTTCACATAATATCCAATTTTAGCTAAATCTGCCGCCACCGTTAAACCCGCAGGTCCGGCTCCAACAACAGCTACTTTGCCTCTAAATTCATTAATTTTAATTACTTCTTTCTTTTCTTCTGTTTTTCTTTGAACACGTTCCCAATCTGCAACAAACCTTTCGAGCCTACCAATAGCTACTGGTTCAAAAATTCCTGATTTACCTAAGGTACAAGCTCCTTCACATTGATTTTCTTGAGGACAAACGCGACCACATATGGCAGGTAAGTTATTGTAACTTTTCAAAATTTCTGCCGATTTGGCAAGGTTTCCTTCTTTTATTTCTCTTATAAATCCACGAATATCTATACCTACAGGACATCCTTTTATACAGTTATAAGCGCTATCAGGACATTGTAAACATCTTTCTGCTTCCATCATTGCCTCTTCTAAACAATAACCATATGCAACTTCTTGAAAATTATGCTTTCTAACCTCTGGAGGTTGCTTTTTTATAGGAACTTTGTTTTTTAAAATTTTTTTAGGTTGCTTTTTTGGCTGGTCTTGGATGGCGGTTTTTTCTTCTATCTTATACTGCCCAAGCCTTTTTAAAAGTTCGTCCCACTCAACTAATTCCCCTTCAAACTCAGGCCCATCAACACAAGCAAACTTCACATTGTTTCCAACAGTTACTCTACAACCTCCACACATCCCCGTACCATCGACCATAATTGGGTTCAAAGAAACAATTATAGGAAAACCCAATTCTTGAGCAGTTAATGTCGCATATTTCATCATAATAACTGGACCAATAGCCCACGCTTTATCTATCTTTTCCCCTTCAGAAACTACTTTCCTCATCCCATCAGTTACTAAACCCTTTATCCCTTTTGATCCATCATCTGTAGTAATTAGTACTTTATCAGAGTATTGTGAAAATTCTTCTTCTAAAATTACAAGATCAGAGGTTCTGGCACCTATTATAGAAATTACTCTATTCCCTTTTTCTTTTAATGCTTTCAAAATAGGAAAAACAGGCGCAACTCCTATACCCCCCCCAACTAACAAAACAGTTCCATAATAATCTATTTCTGAAGGTGTTCCTAAAGGCCCTACTACATGAGCAAAAGAATCTCCATCCTCAAAAGCAGCCATTTTTTGTGTACTTTTACCCACAACTTGGAAGATAAGCCTTATCTTGTCACCTTTTTTATCTACTATTGTGAGAGGAACTCTTTCTCCATCTTCCTGAGCTATTACAATTACAAACTGTCCCGCTTTAGCATGTTGAGCTATTTTTGGAGCTTCTACCCATATACTGTAAACACCTTGGGCTAATTTATTCTTATCAGAAATTAAAAACATTTGTTTCCTCCCTTATAACATTGATTTATAACCGCTTTAGAAATTCCGAAATCCTTATTATATGTATGTTTTAGCGTTGATTTTTTCAAAAATACCTCCTTAGCTCTAATCCTTACTCATTTTAGAAATTCTAAACTTCACATTTTATAAATATTTTAGTGTTTAACTTTTTATAAAATACCTCCCCACTTCTAATCCTTGCTAATTCTTAATTTTTTAACTTTTTCGGTATTTGTACCGAAGGGAGGGGAGGAGGGCTCCGCCCTGAACCCATTTTAAATTCAAAAACTTATTTTCTGAAAAATTATCATTTCTAAAGTACCTATCTAATCCTTGCTAATTCTTAATTTTTTAACTTTTTCGGTATTTGTACCGAAGGAAGGGGAGGAGGGCTCCGCCCTGGACCCATTCTAAATTCAAAAACTTATTTTCTGAAAATTATCATTTCTAAAGTACCTATCTAATCCTTGCTAATTCTTAATTTTTTGACTTTTTCGGTATTTGTACCGAAGGAAGGGGAGGAGGGCTCCGCCCTGGACCCATTTTAAATTCAAAAACTTATTTTCTGAAAATTATCATTTCTAAAGTACCTAAACATTGATTCACATAAAATTTTTAGATTTTATCTTTTAGAATCTATCAAAATGAATTACTTTTTCAAGTGGCCTTTTAGGCACATGAAAATTACCTTCTTCATCCATATAATATTTAACAGTTTCATCATTATTCTCAGCGTAAGATTCATGTCCTTTGTATCCTAAGGCAATTATCGTATCAACTTCGTATTCATCTGGAACATTCAGAATCTTAGCAACATTTTCTTTTTTTATGGATCCAATAATACAACTGCCTATTCCTAATTCCCAAGCTGCTAAAACGATGTTTTCAAATGCGGCACCTACATCGTGCCCAATCCATTTTGTTGCTCGAACTTTATTAACCAAAATGGCAATGTATGCAGTAGGCCTTTCTCCTTCATTTGGTGTCCATTTAGGAGATATATAACCTGCCCAACCAGTATTTTCAAAAATTTTAGCACAAACTTTTTTATCTTTTACCACTACGAATTCCAAAGGTTGCTTATTTGAAGCACAAGGAGCTAACCTTGCACAATCAACTAAATCTTTTAAGATACTATCATCTATAGAGTCCTGTTTAAACTTTCTTATTGTTCTTCTCTGTTTTATTATATCCCGTACACTCATTTTTCACATACCTCCGTTATTATATTTTCATACTTACTTTAGAACCTCCAAAATCCTTATTATGTGTATATCTTAGCAAGGAAGGGGAGAGGGCTATGCCCCGTACCCATTTTAAATTCAAAAGCTTATTTTCTGAAAATTATCATTTCTAAAGTACCTATATATTTTCATCCAATTTTTAAAAAGTACCGTTTCATAAGTATTATAACATATTTAAATTTCTTAACATTGATGGTTTTATTTTAATGGTTTTTCGACAAAGACTATCTCTTCTTTAATTTTATCCTTGTTTTTAGTAATTAACGATAAAAAATAAGTAAATATTATACCTATTACAAAAAGAAAGATATTCAATATAAAAGGCAATGGTCTCCATTTTTCTGAAAGGATTCCAGCAATCCATCCAAATGGAGAAGTTAAAGCTATCATTATTACATGCAAAATTGCCATAATTCTAGCCCTTTCATTGGGATCAACATTAATAATTGTTAAGGAATCAGTTAAAGGGTTAATCAAAGATAAGCTAAAAGCTTCCAATAATGTACTTACCACTAAAATAATATAACTATGCGCTGGAGCACTGATTAGGAGAGTTTGACTGACTATAAATAAGCTAAAACCTATGAGAAGAGGATATTTAAAAAAAGATAAATTTATTTTCGGAATAATAATGAAATAAATAACTAAGATAGTTGCAGAGCGTAAAAAATAAAATAAAGAAACCATTTGTACCGAAACTCCAATTTTTTCTGTAATATAAAGCGGCCAAAAAGTAGTATTTACCATATTCACGATACTCATTACCAATAAAATACCGAATGACAATAATGTTTGTGGAGATTCTAAAATAATTTTTAATACTCCACCATATTGTTTCAGCAAAGAAAAAATGTGTTCATTTTTAGTTTCTTCAAGCCTTCTTTTCCCTTGTTGAGTTTCTTCAGAAAAAATATAAAGAATAACAAATTTTGAAGTCATCATTACAAAAGCTATTAAATATAAAATCCTTACAGCAGGAATAACGTCAAATTTTGCTACAAAAAATCCAGCAATGGGTGCAAAAAAAGCCGCTATTAATCCCGCCATATGAACCCATGAATAAATATACACTAATTTTTCTTGTTCAGCATCTTCAACTAGTAAGCAAGTCCACGAATTCGCAGTTACCCGTTGAACACTGTTTATTATTGCGGCAACCACAAAATAAGTAAAGTTTTTCGCAAAAAACCAAATCAAACAAGGAACACTCCATGCAATAATATCAAATATAAAAGTGGTTTTCCTTCTACCAAGTTTATCTGTAATAGCACCGCTTAATAAAGCAAATAATATTTGAAATGCCAGTCCTATACTTGCAACAAGACCTATTTGACTATCTCCAAGTCCCAAGGCGAACATATATACAGAAGCATAAGGAGTATATAGATTAAAAGGAATCCCCCATAACGGTTCAGTGTAAACACACGCTTTAGTGTTACCTTTGAGGTTTAAAAGAGTATTTATCATAGGATGACGTTTTTTCAAAGTTTTCACCACTCATTAAAGTATAGCTTATCTTTTAATTGATTTAATACTTTTTATAATTATATTTATCCCACTACTTTTAAAATATATTATAGTAAATTTTTTATAATTTTACAAAACATTCTAATGAAAATAATTTATTTTTTAGGCCTCAGGTGATATAAAATATTTTGTGTAAGAAAAGCTTAACATAATCACCCCAAATAGAGATTGGAGAAAAATGAAGGAAATGATAAAACAAAGGTAAGGAGTGAGAGCATGGAAAGTAAAAATCCCCTTTATTGAAGGGGATTCTATTTCAATATTTCTTTCAATTCTTCGATGGTTACTTTTAATAGATTATCTCCTATGTAG
>NZ_AZRK01000043.1 GCF_002895485.1 Petrotoga sp. 9PWA.NaAc.5.4 | reverse complement strand
TGTGGGTATTAGCATATGATGGAGAATTTGAAAACGAAGATGAATTGAAAGAGATAGTTAGAAGGATAAATCGCAAAGTAAACACTCAGATAAGTCAAGCAACAAACGTAACACCGATACTTTTGTTTCAAAAAGAGAAAGAGTATCTATCTCCTGTGCCAGATGCTAATATCGTTGAATCTTATTTAAGTCACTGTCTCAAAGTGAAAGTCCACAAAGATTCATTGATATATTACAAAGGAAATAGATACTCTGTTGCTGAAAAATACATAAATAAGACCGTAAGCTTGAAAATAAAAGAAAACCTTTTGTATATATATTATAACACAGAGCTGATAACGATACATAAAATTATTGAAGGGAGTAAAAAAATCAATTATCTACCTGAACATTACCAAATGTTGATGAGTAAGCATATAAAAAACAAAGAAGAGTTAGACGAAGTATGTGCTAACAACTTAAAAAGATTGAATAATCTTTTGTAATAGGAGGGAATATGAGTAATTACATAAAACTTCAAAATAACTTAGAAGAATTGAATCTTAATGAAATCAAGAACAATTTAGATAAATATTTGAATTTAGTAAAAGAAGGAGAAAAAAGTTTTGTAGATGCACTATATGAATTAAGTAGTTTAGAAATAAAAGCGAAAGAAAAAAGAGCGATGTATTCATGTGTAAGAATAGCAAACTTTCCTTTTTTGAAAGGTGTGGAAGATTTTGACTTTGCTTTTCAGCCAGGAATAAACAAACAGGAGATATTGGATTTAAAAAGTTTAAGATTTGTGGAGAACAATGAAAATATACTTTTTGTAGGAACACCTGGTGTAGGTAAGACACATTTAGCAGTTTCAATCGCAATAGAATGTGCAAAACACAGATATTCAACATATTTTATCAATTTCTATGACTTAATGTCACAACTAAAAAAGGCATTATTAGAAAATAGACTACAAACAAGACTAAAACATTTTGCAAAATACAAAGTACTTGTAATAGATGAGATAGGATATTTGCCAATAGATAATGACAGTTCTAACCTATTTTTTCAATTGATTTCAGAAAGATACGAAAAACATAGTACGATAATAACTACAAATACACCTTTTTCTGATTGGCAGGAAATATTTGGTTCTCCTATGTTAGCACAAGCTATTTTAGACAGACTTTTACACCATTCCCATGTGATTGCACTAAAAGGAGAATCTTACAGATTAAAAGAAAAACTGGATTTGTTTT